>NZ_KB900627.1:227311-233795 GCF_000379125.1 Methylosinus sp. LW4
TCGCCATTCGCCGCTCCCCTTTCTCGTGCATGCCAGGCCTCCCATACGAGGCAAATAATCTCGGCGCGGGGTGGAGCAGCCCGGTAGCTCGTCAGGCTCATAACCTGAAGGTCACAGGTTCAAATCCTGTCCCCGCAACCAGATCCTTCCGAATCCAAAATAGAATTACGGCGCAGGAGTGAGAGCCATCCTGCCATTGAACGTCGTCGCGCGAAACGGCCGCGATCGACCTGCGACCCAGTCCATCTGCCGGTCGGAATAATGCTGCGATCCGAGCTGCCCGGATTGTCCGGCCGCCATCTGCATCAATCCCTCCGACTCGCGCCCCGGCGCGACGACCATGCGTACATTGGCTCCCGAGCTCTTGCCCGCCTCCGCGAAGTAGAATCTGATACATTGCCTGCATCCGGCAACGGGAATGCGCGGCATGTTCAGAAACGGAGCCACAAACGGCGTCGCGGTGGCGAGCGGGTGACGGATATCCACGCGATTGGCCTCGCCCCAACGCAGTTCGGCGACGGAATTGCGTCCATTCGACTGCGCCAGACGTCGCGCGCTCTCCCTCAGCACTGCGCGCAAAAAATGCGGCCAATCGCGATGTGTGTCGCGTTCCGGCAAAAGCTCGGCCGATCCGCCGTCGATAATGCGTCGGACGGGGACGTCCGCATTGCTCCAATCATAGACGAAGCCTGGATCCACCGCGCGGCATCGCGCCAAGAGCGGCGACAGAACAGCGTCGATCAGCGAGTTTCGAAATTCGACGATCAGCGGCAATCCGAGGCTATTGTCCTCCGCGCGCCCATCCCAAGCTTCGAGCGCGTGGATCAGAGGTGCGGAATCTTCGTCGCCCTCGCTCTCGGGCGCGTTCAATGCGCGCAGCGCCAGAGTCTGATAGTAGCGGTAAAATTCCGTGGAGGCGTCGAGCTGGAGCGCCGCCATGTCGTGCTCATCGACACGTGACGACAGGCTCAGGCGCTGGTCGATTCGCCAGGCGCGGAAGCCGCCCGAATAGTCATGGCCGATCTTCGGCGCGAAATCGGCGGCGCCGAGCATGCGCTGATTGGCGCTGACGATGTAGCCGGACGCGGGATCGACGATTCTGGGCAATTCTTGCTGTGAATAATACCCGTCCCAGCCGACGGAGCCATCGTCCCAAAATTCGGCGAAGAGGCCGCTCAGACCGCGTCTCTTGGGGATTTTCCCCATCAGCGTCCACATGATCGAGCCGGAACTATCCGCGAGCAGGGCGTTGAGCGGCGGCACGCCCGCGCCGCGCATCAGCGGCGCAGCCTCCGCGGCGGTCGCGACGCTGTCCATTTCCATCAAGTCGAGATTGGTCGCGATCGGGTCGAGCATCGTCCATCGAAGAGCCACCTCCGAGCCGAGAAGCGGCTCGGGTAGAACCGGCCCCCAGATCGTCTCTTTGACCGGCAATGCGATCTCCGGTGCGCCGCGCACGCCGATGCGCTCGATGCGATTCGAAAAATCACGCGCGCCATCGGGCGTGCGATATTGCAACGGCGCGGCCGCATCTTTGCGCAAGCGGACCAAATCAGCGAAATCGCCCTCGACGCTGGTCAGCCCCCAGGCGACGCGCCCGTTCGTCCCCGTGATGATCATCGGCAAGCCCGGCAGGGTCAGGCCTTCCATCCGCCGAGAGCCATAGGCGAGGTCCGCCTGATACCAGATGTTCGGCGCCTCGAGCGATAGATGCATGTCGTTGGCGAGAATCGCATGACCGTCACGCGTCTTTCCGGGCGCAACGACCCAGCCATTGGAGCCGCGCGGCGCATGTTCGTTCTGAACGAGGCCGGCGCTTTTCTCGCGCCCTTTCGCCTCGCGCATCAGCTGCTCAATCTCCCGCGCCGGGAGCGCGCTCGGCGTGCAGCGTTCGGGCGTTCGTGGCGCGAGCAGTTCATTGTAGCAATCGCCGTCCGGCGTCAGCAAATCGACGACGGCCTCGGGCAACGCCACGCGCATGACGCTGGCCGCGCGCTCCTGATCTGCCGAATAGGACAAGTCCGCCAGATTCAAAGCGACAAGAATGCTGTCTTGCGGACGCCATGGCTCCGGCGCATATGCCAGAATGGTGAATTCCCAAGGCCATGCCGCCGTATCGCGCATCGCCTGATTGACGCCGGCGGCATAGGCCGTCAACGCCGCGCGCTGTTCGGCGGGAAGCTGTCGCAAGATGGCGCCCGCGAGACGTTCGAAACCCATCACGCGGCTCCAGCGGTCGTCCTTCACGAAAGCGGAGCCGAAAATCTCGGCCAATCGTCCCCCGGTCTTGCGGCGGAGCATGTCCATCTGAAAGAGGCGGTCACGCGCCGTCACATAGCCCAGAGCGGCATAGGCGTCGGTACGGCTCGTCGCGCGTATATGCGGAACTCCGACCGAGTCGAACTCCACCACGACAGCCTCGCCGAGCGCCGACAAAACATGCGACCCGCCCTCCTCGGGCAGAGGCAACCGAATGATTCCGATGAGCGTCGCCACTCCCGCCAGCAGAACGGCGACGATGAGGATGACCGAAAGACGCATCGCTTTACGCATGTTGCAAGCGCTCCTCGTGATCGGCGCGAAATGCCTCGTCGGATCGGCAAAATGCTTCGATCTCTCCAGAAGCCATGTGGAGCACGCGATCGGCCGAGTGAAAATAACGGTCGTCATGCGTGATCACGATGATCGTCTTGCCGAGCGCCTTCAGCTCGGGCAAAAGCTTGTGATAGAACAGCTCCCGAAACTTCGGATCCTGCTCGGCCGCCCATTCGTCGAACAAATAGAAGGGCCGATCCTCGATATATGCGGTCAGCAGCGCCAATCGCTTACGCTGCCCGCGCGACAGATCCACCGTGGAAAAGCGTCCATCCTCGATGCGAAGCTTATTCTCGAGCTCCAGAAGCGCCAACAATTCCCGGGCGCGCTCCTGCGCTTTTGCATCCGCATAGCCGAGCAGCGAGTCGAAAATGAACGCATCCGCGAAGACAGCGGAGAAATTCTGCCGATAAGCTTCGCGATTGTCATGAGTGACGAGCGTTCCCCCCAGCCGAACGGCGCCGGCGTCGGGTGGAAAAAGGCCCAGAATGAGCAGAGCCAATGTCGTCTTGCCGCTACCATTGCCGCCGGTGACGAATATGAGCTCTCCCGGCTCGATCCGAAGGGTGATCGGGCCGAGCCGATGTCCGACGTCGTCATTCTCGCTCGAATATCGATGCGTGACGCCTTCGAGCTCCAAAACGCCCGGCCTCGCCTGACGGAACGCAGGCGGCGCATCAGCGACGGCTTCCGCCTCCGCTGTCAGACGCAGACCCATCGCTTCTAGGTTGCGCAGAGCCACGACGCCCTTGCCGATATTCGGAAGCCCGCCGCCGACCAAGGAAAGAGGGCCGCCGAGGAACAGGATCGCGAGGGTGAACCCCGTCAGCGTCTCGGACGAAACCGCCTGAAAGCGTGGAATGACGAAAAGGACGAGACCGAGCAGTAGATAGAATAGCGTTTCCGCCCAACGGTCGATCAGGACGAAAATAGCCAGCGCCTTGATTCTCTGCGCCTTGAGCGCGCCCGCCGTTTCGCGCAGCTCATCCTCGAGAAAGGCCCGCCGACGCCGGGCGTCCATCTTCAGCTCCTTGCCGCCTTCGGTGGCCGCGCGAAAATGATCGAACATCGCATTTTCGGTTTTCCGCGCCTGCTCGAGCCATCGCATGGCCCATTTTTGCGGCGCTTGCAGACCGACGACGCCGATGATCACATACGTCGCCGTGACGAAAAGCAGGGGCGGCGACAGCATCCATAGATAGACGAAGACGGCGATGATCTTGGAGCCTTCGATGAACAGAGCCGGCAGCACTTCTTGCGCGACCACGACGCTCTCGACATCCTTCGTGAGCGCGGCCATCAAGCGATGCGCTCCCAGAGCCTGCGCCTGACGCAGCGGCGCCGCCACAATGCAGCGACTGAGCCAAAGACGAAGGCCGTAGAGGTTTTCCTGGGCGATCCGCGACAACAGAATCAACGAGACGGAGCTCGATGCGAGCGCGACGAAGCAGAGCGCGAAAAAGATGGCGGCGATTTCGATCGCCTCATGTCGTCCGCTCTCGAGCGCATTGGTGATGAAGGTCAAGAGTCGAGCGCTGGTCACGCCGGCGATCAGCCCAGTCGCGATCGAAAGCGTCAAAGTGGTTTTCGACGCCGCGAACACGCGAAGCAAATGCAGAGCGGTCACGCGCGACGCATCCATTTTCTCGTTTCCTTCGTTCATGCGCGCTCATCGCGCCTTTTGCGCCCGCGCGACGGCCGTGCGACCTTCGCATCAATCGACTTCTCGCAAGACCTCTACGATCTCCGAATGCACATCGTCATCGACGACGATCTCCTCATGAGTCGCATTTGCCCAATGCGTCAGGACGGCGCCGCTGGTGCGTTCCCCCAGATCGATCGGCGGCGCATGCGATGCGCCGAGTGATTTGGAGGCCCACCACACGCTCAAATCCGCGGAGACCGTGTCGACATGCAGGCGCCCCAGCATGTCTTGGAAGGTCACGCTATCGTCGAAGAGCATGTTCAGGACCTCGCTCGACACATCCGACCAAAAGCCGCGCTCTTGCCCCCAGACGCCCGCGTAGACGAAGCGTTCGCGATCGGTCATGCCCGATTGCGCCTCCAGAAGATGTCGCCGATCCTCGGCCGTCAGCGACGTCTCGACATCGACGCCCTGAAAATCTGCAAATTGCCGGATATGGTCCAAGATCGACGAGCGCGATAGAGAAGGGCTCGCCGATAGCGCCGGATCCAACAGACCGAGGAAAGCGACCTGCTCTCCGCGCGCTTCGAGCAACGACGCAATGGCCAGCGCGATCGCCGCGCCTGCGCTCCATCCCAGCAGAAGATAAGGACCGCGCTGCTGATTGTGCTGAATGAGCGCGACATAATCAGCCGCCATCTGCTCGATCGACAGCGCTCGATAATCCGGCTCGAGGAGATGCCGCGATTGCAGCCCAAAGACGGGCCGTACGGCTCCGACGCGCTTTGCGAGCGGCTGGTATCGAATGATCGAGCCGCCGGCCGGATGAATGCAATAGAGCGGCGCGCGCGCTGGGCCGGCGCTCATGCGCACCAGCGAAGTCTGCATCCTATCCTCGTCCGAGGAGATCAGCCGCGCGAGCTGCGCGACGCTCGGCGCGCGGAAAATCGCCGTGACGAGCAATGTGCTGCAGAGAGAGCGACGAATCCTCTCGATGAGCTTCATTCCGAGAATCGAGCTGCCGCCCAGCTCGAAGAAATTATCGTCGACACCGATGCGCTCGAGGCCGAGAATTTCCTTGAACTCTCGGAGAAGAATCCATTCCGTCTGGGTGCGCGGCGCGACATGCTCCGGCCGAGGTCGGGCGTCGAGATCGGGAGCCGGCAGCGCCTTGCGGTCGAGCTTTCCATTGGCCGTCAACGGCAGCGCCACCAGATAGACGAAGGCGGCCGGGATCATATGATCTGGCAGAAACGTCCGAAGATGCGCTCGGATATCCGACGGCTCCGCCTTCCGCTCGCCATTGTGAACCACATAGGCGACCAGCTGCTTCTCCCCAGAGCGGTCCTCGCCCGCCACAACCACCGCTTCCCGTATGGCTTCATGCCGCCCGAGACACGACTCGATCTCGCCGAGCTCGATGCGAAAGCCGCGAATCTTGACCTGATGATCGATCCGCCCGAGAAACTCTATGGACCCATCCGCGCGCCAACGCGCAAGATCGCCCGTCCGGTAGAGCCTTCCCCCCGGATCGGTCGAAAACGGATCTTCGACGAATCGCTCCGCCGTGATGTCGGGCCGACCGAGATAGCCGCGCGCCAAGCCTGCGCCCGCAATGCAGAGCTCGCCCGCGACGCCGATCGGCGTCGGCTCGTCATGTCCATTGACAATATAAATTCGCGTGTTCGCGATTGGCCGCCCGATCGGCTGAAATGGCTGTTCCCCCGCCTTTTCGCGGCGCACGCGCGAAGCCGTCGACCAAATGGCGGCTTCTGTCGGGCCATAGACGTTCCACACGGCGGCCACCCGCTCGCCGATGCGGACGACGAGGTCCGTGGAAAGGGCCTCGCCGCCGCAAAGCGCCTTTTTCATCGACTTTTCACCACGCCAACCGAAGTCGACGAGCATGCGCCACGTCGCCGGCGTCGCTTGCAGCGCAGTCGCTCTGCATTTCGAGATCAAATCGGCGATGCGCGCGGGATCGAAGCTGTCCGCACGTTCCGCAATTATGCTTCGCGCGCCGCACAGAAGCGGCAGGAACAGCTCCAAGGCCGCTATGTCGAAGGAAATCGTCGTCAAGGCCAACATTCTGTCGGCGGAGTCCAGCCCTAGCAATTCTCGCATCGACCAAAGCAGATTCGCGCAGCTACGATGCTCGATCATCACGCCCTTGGGTCTTCCCGTGGAGCCCGAAGTGTAGATGACATAGGCGAGATTCTGCGGCGCGGCGCGGCGGCCGAGCGC
>NZ_KB900627.1:596662-840646 GCF_000379125.1 Methylosinus sp. LW4
ACCCGGCGGCCGCTCTTGCCGGCATGGGCGAGCGCGTTGCGCATGAAGTGCACCCGGCAACGCTGCCAGCCGGCGTGCATCACCTTGGCGACCGCGGCTTTTATTCCCTCGTGGGCGTCGGAGACGACGAGCTTGACGCCGCGCAGGCCGCGCCGCCGGAGCTTGCGCAGAAAATCGGTCCAGAAGGTTTCGGCTTCCGAAGGGCCGATGTCCATGCCGAGCACCTCGCGCCGTCCGTCGTTGTTGACGCCGATAGCGACGATCACGGCCACCGAGACGATGCGGCCGTTCTGGCGGACTTTGACGTAAGTCGCGTCGATCCAGACATAGGGCCAATCGCCTTCGATCGGGCGATCGAGAAAGGCTTTGACCTTTTCGTCGATCTCCTCGCAGAGCCGGCTGACCTGGCTCTTGGAGACGCCGGAGCCGCCCATGGCTTTGACGAGATCGTCGACGGAGCGGGTCGAGACGCCCTGCACATAGGCCTCCTGGATCACCGCCGTCAACGCCTTCTCGGCCACGCGGCGCGGCTCGAGGAAGCAGGGGAAATAGGTTCCCTTGCGGAGCTTGGGAATGCGCAGCTCCACCGTTCCAGCGCGCGTCTCCCAGTCGCGATCCCGATAGCCGTTGCGCTGGGCCACGCGATCGGGCGAGCGCTCGCCGAGCGTGGCGCCGGTCTTCGCGCCGACCTCCAGCTCCATCAGCCGCTCGGCGGCGAAGCCGATCATCTCGCGAAGGAAATCGGCGTCGGGGGACTTTCCCAGAAGCGCCCGCAGGCTCATCATCTCGTCGGTCATCGGTGGGTTCCTCGGTTGCGTTGAGATTCGCAAACCGACCCTAACCGGAGAATCGCCGGTGGCCGCCGCAAGCCGCTCGCTCGCTACCGCGCTGTGAAAAGCGCGCGTCGCGAGCGGTTTGCTCCCGAACTGCTACACCATCAGAGGGGACACGACCCCGATAGAAGCGCCGAGCAGAGTAGTCGCCGAGAAAATCACCTTGCAAAAGCGGGAGCATCCACACACGCCCCGCCGCGAGCTGTTCCGCAGACCTGAAAGCTGCGCTTTGCCAAATCGATCGCCAAGACCTGGACTTCCACCATAATGACATCCTTCGTCGCGCCCCCTTCCGGGCGCCCTCCGACATCATACGACGCCGGCCGAAGGGGGCATCCACCCCATCAGTTCAGATTATGTCCCGCTCTCGCCGTTTGCCCCAGAACCCATGCTGAAGCCGATGCCGCTATCATACTCGCTCAAATCGGATTAACTTACACGAGCTCACTCATTCATGGGTATGAAGTCGATGTCGTTGAAAGATCGTATTTTGTCTCCCGGACCCAAGAAGCTTCTCGCCATCGACGGCGGCGGCATTCGCGGTGTGCTGGCGCTCGAGATTCTGGCCAAGGTCGAATCCATCTTCGCAGCGGGGCGCAAAGACTATGTCCTGGCCAATGATTTTGACTACATTGCCGGAACCAGCACCGGCGGCATCATCGCCGCCGGGCTTTCAATTGGTATGCGCGTCAGCGAGATCATGGACTTCTACAATGTCGCCGGCCCTCGGATGTTCGAGAAGCAGTGGCTTTTGAAGCGTTTGAATGCAAATTACAGTAGCGAGCCGCTGGCTGAGAAATTGAAGGAGGTGTTCGGCGCCGGCACGCTTCTTGGCTCGGAAAAGCTGCGCACGCTGCTGCTCCTCGTCATGCGCAATGCGACAACGGATTCGCCTTGGCCGCTCTCGAATAATCCCTTCGCAAAATATAACGACCCTGAGCGCGACAACAGCAATCTCAAGATTCCGCTGTGGCAACTGGTCCGGGCCAGCACCGCCGCGCCAACCTATTTTCCTCCCGAGGCGATTGAGATCGGCGGGAAAATCCATCTTTTCGTCGACGGCGGCGTCACGGTCTACAATGATCCCGCCTTTCAAATGGTGTTGATGGCGACGCTCGATCGCTACTGGCCACGGGCACCGGAAGGACAGCGCGGCTGGGCGACAGGCGAGAACAACATGCTTGTCGTGTCCGTCGGTACGGGACTCGTGCCCATCGCCGACGAAAGTCTGTCGGCGGCAGGCATGCACCTTCTGTACAACGCGAGCCATGTTCCATCGGCTCTGATGAACGCCGCGCAGTTTGAGCAGGACCTGTTGTGCCGCGCCCTCGGAAAATGTCTTTGTGGCGATCCGCTCGATCGCGAATTGGACGATATGCACGGCGTCCAGGGGCTTGTTCCGCAAAAGCGCTTCACCTATGTGCGCTACAATGCCGAGCTGACGCGCGACGGGTTGGCCAGACTCGAGTGTGGCGACATCGATCCCGCGCCGATTTGTGATCTCGCCTCGGTGGCGGCCATTCCCCAGTTGCGTCGCGTCGGCGCCGCCGTCGCGGAGAAACAGGTGCAGGCAACGCATTTTGCTGGATTTCTGAACTAAGAGATCGCCGCGGAGCCTACCGCCGCTCGGCCGCGTTTCTCCCGGCGTTGCCCGTTCACCAGAATCGTGAGACGCAACGGAGCGTACAGTCTCCGCAGAGGCCCCCAGGCGACCACGAACGAAAGCGCTTCCTTCCCGAGGAGAGACCCTGCCGGCAAAAGTGAGCCCTGAGTGAAAGGACTGACTGGGCCTCAACCTATTCCGTGGACGATGCGCCAAGGCTAGAGGGTGGCCCGATGAGTCTGAGGCGGCGACGCTCTCAAAAGCTCTGCTCGGCCTCACCGCCGGATGGAAACTCTCTATCTAGACGGAGGAGCGGCCTGAGCCGCCGTGGAAAGGGTCGAGCCAACATGAGGGATACAAATCCTTCCCCTCCCAGAAAGGTAATCTTGTTCAGCGGCCACATGATCGACGCGCCCGGTCGCGAGAAGGCCCGCTTCCCCGCGGATAAGGAAGACATTGCGGCGCGCGCGATCGCAGCGGCTATGGACGAACTCGGCGTCAATTCGGCGGATCTGGCGATTTGTAGCGGAGCCTGCGGCGGAGATCTGCTTTTCGCCGAGGCCGCGTTGGCGCGAAAGGCGCGGCTGGAGCTCTATATTCCCTTCGAAGAAGCTACGTTTATCGAGAAATCGGTCGATTTTGCCGGGGACGACTGGCGAGTACGTTTTCTTGCCGCGAAATCACAGGCCGAGCTGCATACCGTGCCACTCGAGCACAAAATCAGAAATGACGCCGACCCGTACGAAGAAGTCAATTTATGGATGCTGGAGCGGGCGGAGCGGTTCGGCGCCGATAAGGTCGAATTCATTTGCCTTTGGAACGGCCAAGAAGGGGACGGTCCCGGCGGCACGCGCCATATGATGAACGAATTAAAGAAGAAAGGCGGGCAGACCCACTGGCTCGATACGACAAAGCTCTGGAGATAAATTCGCAGAGTTCATCCCGGAAGCCTGGATCCTCGAATAATTTGCCGCGAAACCGCATCAGCTTTACGGTCGTCACAGGATTATTGGCAAAAGGGGGAACGTTATGAATCCGCCGATATTGAAACCCATATGCTTCATGGTCATGCCGTTTGGCGAAAAGAACACGGGCGCGGAGCCGCCCGCTCCCGGCAAGATTGATTTCAACGCGCTTTGGGACGAGGTCTTTCGGCCGTTCATCGAGGATTTGGGCTACATCGCCGTCCGCGCCGACGAGGATATCGGCGGCTCGATCATAGCGGATATGTTGGAGCGGCTATATTTCTCCGATCTCGTGATCGCCGATCTCACGATTCCCAACGCGAACGTCTATTACGAAGTGGGCGTGCGCCACGCGCTCAAAAACAGCGGGTGCGTTCTGGTGAGCGCGGACTGGTCCCGCCAGCTGTTCGACCTCAATCAGATCCGTCAGGCGCGCTATCCTCTGCCGGACGGCAAGTTCACGGAAGAGGCCGTCAAACTGATCCACGCCGCGCTCGCCGCTGCGGTGAATCATCTCGCAAAGGGCGAAAACCCCGTCTATCAGACATTGCCGGGCCTGCCCTCGGCGGTGGACGAGAGCCGAGCGACCGTCATCCGGGAGCAACTCGACAGATTGTCGAAATTTCAGGCAAGCGTTCGGGCCGTTCGGGCCGCGCCGAGCGGCGAACGCGCCGTACAGGCGCGCGCGCTTGCAGCCGCGTTCCCGCCTCAAGGCGTGAAGCTCTCTGGAGTCGCTTTGGAGATCGTGCGGCTGCTGCGCGACTTCGCGGGCTGGAAGGAGACGGAGGACTATATTGAGGGGCTGCCGGCGGAAATGCGGGCGCTTCCCTATTTGCGCGAGCAATATTGTCTTGCACGCTCCGAGCAAGGCGATCGTATCGCGGCCGTCGGCGCGCTGGAAGAGTTGGTAAAGACCAGCGGCGACACCTCCGAACGTCAGGGGTTGTTGGGCGGTCGCTACAAACGTCTGTATCGGGATGCGAACTCAGAGGGTGATAAGCAGCGTTTCCTGGGAAAGGCGATCGAACATTACAATCGCGGCATGATGCTCAATCTCAATGACTATTTCCCCTCCTGCAATCTCCCGGTGCTTTATCGAGAGCGCGGCAGACGCGGCGATGACGCGCGCGCCAAGGCCGCTGCGACCCTCGCCCGCCTTGCCTGCGATCGCGCGATTGCCTTGGGCTGCGAGGACGAATGGACGCGACCAACGCTGCTCGTCGTCGCCTTTTTCGAAGGCAACCTCGACGAGGTTGACGAGCTTTGCGACAGGGTCATCGAGGACGGAGCCGCCAAATGGCAACTAGACACGGCGCTCAAGGATCTCGCGGCGACAATCGCTTCCACACCGGACGAAGACGTCAAGAAGGGATTGAGCGCGGTCTTAGATCGGCTCAAGGCGCTTTACAGCGAAGCGTAACTGTGAATGGGGGCGATCGAAGGGAAAGGGGGTTGCGGTGCAATTTTTGTCGATAGCTACGCGACGGGGTCCTTGCAGTTCGTTCGGATCAGGCCGCGAGCACCGCACTCCAGATTTCGAGCGCAGTTGTCCCCGCGGCTCTAAATCTGCTCAGCGCGAATTGATTCTTCCTGATGCGATGCATGAGTTCGACGCCGGCGAGCGTGATCGCCGCATGTCGGAATCGCTTGAACCCGAGCATCGGCCCCAAACGAAGCTTGATGGATCGGTGATCCTGTTCGATCAGATTGTTCAGGTATTTCGAAGATCGAATGCGAGTCCGTGCGCCGCCTCGATTCTGTGCGAGAAGTTCGCACGCCGCCCGATGTGACGCCTGATATCCCGGCGGCCGTCCGTGGCTCGCGAACGCGCGACGGAAAAACGCTTTGGCGGTGGCGACATCTCGCTTGGCGCTTCACGGCCGTTCGTGAAACTTGCACCACAGCCGGATCAACAACGCTGATTAAGCGGTCTATAGGGACCAAGGAGTTTATTCTTGACGAAAAATTCGTCTGCCATTTCTTTTCCTCCGAGGCAGGCGGCTTGCTCCGCCATGGCTGCCGCGCGTTGCCGTCTGTTTTCTGTTGAAAGATCAGCATCAAGATTTCCGATCAGGATATGTTTTGCATGCGCAATATACGAGCGCGGGTTTCCCCTTTGTTTTGCCTGTTCCAACAATTTTATCGCAGCGATCACGTCATCCCGATTTGTCGCTTGCCCATTTGATTCCAATAAACTTCCGGCAAGGTTTACCATCGCTACCGAATTTCCATTGTCGACGGCCTGCTTCCACCACTTTTTTGCCTCGTCTCGGCGTCGGTTCTCAAAGTAATTCTCGTCTGGAGCTTTGAGTTCGCGTCCGTATACCCCGTCGTAATATGCACCGAGCATGTTCATTGCATAAGCAGACCCGGATTTCTGCGCCGTCGACCAGTTTGCCAGCGCATCTTTCATCGCGACCAAGGCACCGCTCCGATCGCCGATATTCGCATATATTTCCGCTAACGCGGCGCTGGCTCGACCCAACTGAGCGAAAATCTGCCGGTGCCGCGTGCGCGAACCCGCGCCCTTGGCGGCGATCCCACAGACTCGGATGGCGTCCTGGATTTGCGTCGCCGTGAGCGCCGACATGTCGAGCGGTCCGTCGTGCGAACCGTTGTCGTCGTCGAAGCGATTTCCGGCCAGCCGTGTGCAATCGTTATAAGCGACCGCCTCGGTTCGCGGTTCCGTTTCCGTTGGTCGTTGGCTTTTTCGGGCGGGCACTTCCCGTAGCTCGCTTTCAACCGCATTCGGGGGAATCTTCGCCCGCACCGTATCGCGTTCCTTGATCGCGACTTCCAATGTTTCTTTCACTTTGTCACGTTCATGCTCGGCATTTTGCAATTTTGTGAGTAACTTCTCATTTTCGCGCCGTGCTATGTCGTCGACCGCCGCCTTCGTCACGTTCACCGCATTTTCAAATGATTGATATAAGTTATTTTTTTCTTTCTCGATTTTTTCTTTTTCTAGCTTCATCGCCGCAAGCTGTGTTTGGGCGTCGGACAGTTCTGATTTCATGTCGTTCGTGTTTATGTTGCAATCGGCATGAAAAAAAAATGAGCCAATGACAACCCCCGCAATACCTGTCATTCCGCCGGCGACGCCTAACCATCTCGATCGGACGGCGGACGCGTGGCGATCGGTGCGCAGCCGATCCAGCTCGACAAGAGCAGAATTGTAGTTTTTCTTCAAACTGTCGTTTTCGATTTCGAGGGCGTTCCGCTTCTCATCCATTTTGGATATTTCTGCGGCATAAAACGTTCCATCCAGAGACAATATCGATTTTGCAATACTTGGCCTATCGCCATAAGAGGACGCATTCAATTCATTTAGCCAGCTATTAAATAAATTAGCAACCTCATCGATCGCTTCCATTACCCTAGAAGTTGAGCGATTAAGAGCAGACTTGATTTCACTCTTTGTATTATTCAATTCTTTTTCGAACGTTAGCCGCTCGTTTGTTTTTACGTCTCCAACGATCGACATAACTTCGGGATCATCCGGATGCG
The DNA here is from genome assembly GCF_000379125.1 of Methylosinus sp. LW4. Taxonomy (NCBI): domain Bacteria; kingdom Pseudomonadati; phylum Pseudomonadota; class Alphaproteobacteria; order Hyphomicrobiales; family Methylocystaceae; genus Methylosinus; species Methylosinus sp. LW4. The sequence goes on from NZ_KB900627.1 coordinate 603,571, forward strand.
ATTGCACCCAAACAAGAAGGTCCTGATTACCTCCTAGCATTTTTGCAGTAAATAACTCTGAAATTCCCGGCCTTCCGATGCGTACAGAAATGGCAGAAAGAATTTTCTGCCACCCGTCATGCGGAATTGTACTGTCCCATCCGGACAAGTCTTCCGTCTGTTCATATTGAAATTGAATTGGGGGCTTACAAATTTCGAGGAAACAGGGGACAAGCTTGTCATGATCCAACGCATGACTCGCTTCCGCCTTGACCCATTTCGATTTTACGGCGGATGCACTCCAGCACACAAGAACAGCTCGCGACCTTCCGAGATGCTCTTCCAACTCCTCGTCCCAATGCGCGCCAACACCGATCCGGGCGTCGGACCAGACAGAAACTCCGAGTAGTCGCAGCGCATCGACAATTTTCCGAATGCTTTCAGCGTCTTCCCTCGCATAACTAACAAATACATCGTCCATTGCACTTCCTCGGGCGGAAACACAGAAGCATCACAAATCCGTCGTGTGGAATCAAGCGTAAAGCAACAACGCGGCAGGGCGATCGGGTGAAGATGTAGGTGACAAGACGCGTATGACCTGAATCTGTCGGAATCCTCTGATTCGATCTTTAGGGGATTGCGACGGACGCGAGCGGACGCGACTTCGAGGCTCTGGCCGAGATGACGGCTTTTCTAGCCTATTTCAAAGATCTGCCTGATCGTCGGCAGGCCGGGGAGGTCGTCTATCCGCTCGACGAAATATTGCTCTTGTGCCTGCTCGCCGTGCTGGCCGGGGCGGAGGCCTTCACCGATATCGCGCGTTTCGGCGAGAAGAAGCTCGACCTGTTGCGTCGCTTCCGCCGGCGATGTCCCGTAAACTCGATACAGGCGCGTTGACGCCACGCGGGCTGATTTCAAGCGGCCGTCGTCACGGGCTTCCACTCAGCCATCGCCCTGAGGCGATGCAGACGGACGGCAATGGCGGAACGCCTGGAAGGTCTAGATGGAACGAAGAGATTGCGCCCCCTTCTTCTGGGATCTCAGGGGCGCAAAATCAATAGCTTATATTGATGAGCCCACACCGATCGGCGTCCTGGCCCCGCGCCGATTTACAGCCCAGAAATCTGCGTAGATGGACAACCGCGCCGTCCTTGGGACCGAGTGGCCGATAGACCGTCTCGGCCAGCGGAGGCGCGCCCGTCCGTCCGTCGCGGGACACCCAGGACGCCGCCAGGCGTCCAGCCACTCCGGTTTGCCCGGCCGCAGCCGCCGGTTCGCAGCGCCACGCAACTCCGGGCGCAACCACGCCGTGGCGGCGAGCGCGACATCGCTGCCGGCCAGGCGAAAATTTCCGCCGCGTCGCGCTGCGGCGTCGACGGTGCCCGACTCCCGCGGAAAACATCGCGCCGGCGGCCCTGCCGATGACGGATAGACGCGGGAAATCATGTTGTTAGACGGCTGTTCCGCGTCGCCGCTTGGCACCCCGCGGGGTCCCGGCGGGCGGGCCGCGGTACCGGGGTTGATCGCGTAAGGAAAGTCGAATCGCGCATGTCGCAACGCAATCCATAACGGCGTTTTATCGTATCATTACGTATACAAACCGCCGCGCTTGTCGCCCCTATTCGACGTCCGATAATCTTAGCTTATCGGACATAGTGAGCGCCCCTTGGAAACCGCGCTTGTCATTCGCATTTCATGGCTGGACAGCCCCCGAAAGTCGAATTCAGGCGTCGGATCTGCGCGGTTCATTCGTGGACTGACACTGGCGAAGCCCGGATATTCGAGCATCGCCCTCTCCAAAACGGCGGGACGGACCCCGAGGTCGGCGGCCGCAATCGCCGCCGAAGCGGCGCGACAGGCTTTCGTTCGGGCCCGCCATCCCGGCGGCCACGGCGTCGTTTCGCACTGACCAGTAGACCGCCGCCCGGGTAGCGGCGTGGCCAGGCGGACCCATTTTTGAACCGCACGCCCCGCCGGCGCCTTGCATTCGGCTACCCCTTTGGGGTATTCATCGACTATGAATTCGCCCGCCCTCATCACCGTCGTTGAGACAGAAACCTATCTGGCGCGCGCGACGGAGATCATGAGCGAAGCCGAGAGAACGGCCGTCATCGATATGATCGCGGCCGACCCTCGAGCCGGTGATTTGATCCAAGGAACGGGCGGCATGCGGAAGGTCCGCGTTCCGCTGGGCGGAAAAGGAAAACGAGGCGGGGCCCGCCTCATCACATTTTTTCATGACGCCGACATGCCGTGCTTTCTGATCACGGTCTACGCCAAGGACGTGCAAGCAGACCTCGATCCCAGACAGCGCAAAGCGGCGACGGCGCTCACCGACGCGATCCGCGCCCAATTCCGGAGATAGGACGATGGACAGCAAAGATTTCGAAAGCATGATCTCGGGTCTCGAAGACGCTCTCGCCTACGCCAAAGGAAAGCCGAGCGCAGGAACCCGCGCGCACAAGCTGAAGATCGATCGGAGCTTCATCGCCGAGACGCGCCTCAAAGCGGGATTGACGCAGGAAGAATTTGCGAAGGTCACGGGCGCGTCGCTGGGAACCGTGCGTAAATGGGAGCGCGGCGAGCGCTCCCCTTCCGGCGCCGCGGGAATGTTGGTGAGAATTCTGGCGCGCGACCCGGCTCTGGTGATCCAGGAGGCCGGAATTGGCGAGAGAACGCCGCGCAAAGGACAGCGTCGCGCCAAAACAGCAGCGTGAAAGATGTCACGCTACTGAGCGCCACTGGCGCGAGGGCACGCTCCAGCGAACTCTTCGTCGAGTTCAGCCCTACCCGCGCCAAGGAACGATCGAGTGGCCCCACGATCCACACGGTCGGCCGAAACTGGGCCTCGCATTTGTCCGCCTCCGGCAGTCCGCTTGACGCAGAGGGGAGAAGGGGTCGTTTGCGGGAGGGGGCGGAATCCTACGCTAAGCCTGCATTGCACGTGAATGCCTTGGGATTAGTAGAAGGGCGAAGGGCAAATCAGAGCCGATCAGCCAGTTCATCGATCAATGTATGCAGGATGTCGTTCAGAGCGGCCGGCTTCTCAAATGGCACATAGTGCCCACATTGCGGGATGACGAACAGGTGCCCATCAGCTGCGGAGCGCGCCTGTTTGCCCATGATGAGCGGACCAGGTGCCACGTCATGGTCTCCTGAAATGCAGACGACCGGATATTTCAGGCGCGGCAGAAGATCATCCCTGGACGGCCTGGTATGAAATGCATCGACGCCCTTCGCGATCGCTTTCCAGTCCACATTCTTCGCCCACGACCTCGCTCGCATCCGCACGCCGGAAGGCGCAGAGGAGGAGATCAGCGGGTCCCAGTATCGATCCCATGCCGCCTCCACGCCGCTGTTGCGGAGTAACTCAATAGCCTCGGACCGCAGTGCTGGATCGCGGCGATGTCCTGCCTTGGCGCCTATCAGCACAAGGGCCGCGATGCGCTCGGGTGCAACAGCGGCCATCTCCAGGGCGCAGGAACCGCCGATGGAGTTGCCCACCACTATCAACCGATCACCACCGAGATCGCCGAGGATTTCCGAAGCCCATTGGGGCAAGGTTTCGCCGAAACCATACATCGTGGGAGTATGAGTGTGGCCCGGCAGGACGCCCCGCTGCTCTGTCCACATTGATCCGTCAAACGGCAGCGCATGCAAAAGCACGAGTTCCAACGGTCTCTCCTTCGGCAAGGTGATCCCGCCAGCTCCTGCCGGCTCAATCGGCTCACTACTATCACCTTGTCTCCAAGCCAAGGACACGTTTCCCATAATCCCTAAGTTCGCCCTTGGATCCGACGTAACGGTAGAGGAGAAGAGCGACGGCGACTAAGCCTTCGCCGGATCGGCCGGCGCCTCAGGTGCTCGCCACCGTCTCGAAGAGATACCGCGAGCGTTTCGCGCCGCTCTTCGAACGCGCGAGATGATCGCCTGCGCCGCCCCGCGAGTCTTCGGGGTGGCGCGCTTTCTTTCTGCGCAGAGTCCTAAAGTCGAGACGCCGATCGATGGCGGCGCAATCGCCTCGCTGGCGAAGATCCTCGTTGCTCATCGTTAGACAGCGCCTGCGGCGCCGCTCTGATCGCGCGAATGCGCCAGGGTCGGCGCGAAAAATTGCAGCGACGGGCTGATGGAAGCGTACAATAGCTATTGTAAATCAAGTCGATCAAACTTTTTGGAACCTCGGTGGCGCATCGTCGAAGACGATGGATCGAGGACACTAGGGCCTCGTCGGATCAATTCGCGCGCCGCCGAAAGCGCGGTACTCGGGCCCGGAAAAATAATTTCGCCGCCCGTCACATGGTCATGTCATCAGCGATATGCGCGGCCAAGCCGGCTTTTCCGGGCGCGACGTGATCGGACATCGTGTGACGATCGGGAAAGTCGCCGCCGTTTTGCGAGCGGAAGGGAATAGGGGCGTCGGTGAAGAGGCCGGCCAAGCGCTCGCGCCAGCCCACCTCGACGGCTCGGGCCCGTTCGGCGGTAGTGATATGCGCGGCGCCGTAGACTGCATGCGTCGGTAGGACGTCCATGCCCGGGTAGAACAATGCGCCATGGGTCAAGGGGAACAAGATCTGATCGATCGGCCCATTGACGCCGCGCGGACCATAGTCCTCCGCGGGGCCGCCCGTCATGACATTCACCAATGCGCGCTTGCCTTTCAATATGCCGTCGCCGAAGCGATAGTCATTGCCGCCGGTCTTGTAGCCATAAGCGAATCCGAACGCATAAACGCGCTCGATCCAGCCCTTGAGAATGGCGGGCGGGCTGTACCACCAGAGCGGAAACTGGAGAATCACCGCATCCGCCGCGAGCAGCTTGGCTTGCTCGGCGGCGACATCCGCACTCTGACGCCCGGAGGAATAGGCATGGCCAGACTCGAGGATGAAGGACAGCCGTTGCTGATCGACTCGGCTCGGAAAGTCGTCGGCGTCGAACACCGCCTTCCAGCGCATTCCATAGAGATCGGATTGCATGACCTCGCATCCTTCGCCCGTCAGCGTGGAGACCGTGACGTCGACAAGTCGGCGCGTGATCGAGGTCGGTTCCGGGTGAGCGAACACGACGAGAATTTTCTTGGCCATCCTAAGCGCTCCTGCTGGGGGCGGCTCGCCTACGCTCGCTCGGGATCTCGGAGCGGCTATCTGGCGTTGGGCGCCTTTCCGTCGCTTTGAACTTAGCGACCGAGCGAGCATGTTTGAAATCGATTGTATTACGTGTCAGCATAAATCACATGGATACCAGCCATCTCGACCTCAATCTGCTCGCCACCTTGGAAACGCTGCTCGCCGAGCGGAACGTCACCAAGGCGGCGGCGCGACTGCATCTCAGTCAACCGGCGGTGAGCGCGCAGCTCTCGCGGCTACGCGACATCTTCGACGACCCGCTGCTGCTTCCCGCCCGACGAGGAATGATTCCGACCGAAAGAGCCCTGCAATTGTCGGGGCCGTTGCGCGACGCGCTGGACCAATTACGGAATGCAGTCCAGTCACATCGGGATTTCGATCCGGCGTCGGCGGAGCTGACCGTCTCCATCGCCTGTTCCGACTATATTCAGGCGGCGGTGATCGCGCCGCTCGCGCAGGCGTCGAGACAACGGGCGCCTGGAGTCCGGATAGCGGTTCGGCATCTCGCGCCGGCGCTCATGGAGGCGCAATTGGCGAGCGGAGAAGCCGATCTCGCCATCGCGACCCCGGACGCGACGCTGTCGCATCTTCGGAGCCGTCATTTGTTCGACGAGACCTATGTGCTCGTCGGACGGCGGAATCACCCGTGCCTCGTGGAGGGTCTCACGATCGACGACTATGTCGCATTGGAGCATGTCGTCGTTTCGAGACACGGCGGCCATTTTCGAACGCCGATCGACGACGCGCTCGAGGCCCTTGGACGCAAGCGCAAAGTCGTGCTGTCCGCCGGTTCGTTCCTGTTCGTCCCGGAAATCGTCTCGGAGAGCGATCTCGTCGCGCTCGTGCCGCGTCGATTGGTGCCGCGGCGCGAGGAGCGGCTCACGATAATCGAGCTTCCGTGGCTCGGCGAGCGGTTCGACGTCGGCATGATCTGGCACGAGCGCAGCCATGGACATGCCGGCCATCGCTGGCTGAGAGATTTGATCGTCGAAATCGCCGGCGACAGGACCCGGATCCGACGGCCCGGCGCATAGGCCGTTCGACTGAGTCTGTTCGGCTCGGCGGCGCGCAGGCGTCAGCCCGTCCTCATGCGCCGTGCGATATTGTCGATCGCCATATCGATCGCGATTTTCAAAGGGACGCCCGATCGGATCCTCGTGGCCAGAAGCAGTCTACCTTGAACTGCGCAGAGCGTGGCAGTTGCCAATTCGCGCGGGTCGACGGCGGAGACGAGCGCGCCGCGCTTCCGCATCTTCACGAAGCCCTCCTCGATCGAGCCGCTCCACATCGAGAAGCCCGAGACAAGCCGCTTGCGAGCCGATTCGGAATCATTCCCGCCGTCGCCAGCGGTTGGCCCAAAGGTCCATGACGTAGTGCAGGTAGATATTGGCCAGGAGCGGTGAAATCACCGAGCCCTGACCCGTTCCCCTGTCGTCGACGGTCACGATCCCGTCTTCGAGGATACCCGCCTTCAACCATTTCCTGGATCACGCGGATGATGCGCTTGTCGCCGATACGGTGCTCCAGGAAGCGGATCAGCCAAGCTTGGTTGACGCTCCCAAAGAAGTTGCGGATGTCGGCGTCGAGAATCCAGTTCACCTTCCGCGTGCCGATCGCCACCGACAGGGCGTCCAACGCATCGTGTGGCCCTCGCCCGGAACGAAACCCATATGAGAAACCGACAAAGTCTCCTTCGTAGATTGCGTTGAGCACCATGACGGTCGCGCCCTGGACGATCTTGTCCTCCAGGGCGGCGATCGCCAGCGGCCGCCGCGTCCCGTCCGCTTTCGGTATATACGTCCGGCGAGAGGGTTGCGGTCGATATGCGCCTCGTTGGACCCGCGCGTGCAGATCGGTGAGCCGGGGCTCGAGATCGGCTTCGTAGTCCTTCCACGTCACGCCATCCACACCGGCAGCGGCCTTGCGTTTGAGCGCGTAGAAGCGAAGCCGGCCCGTTCGGCGATCGTCTCCACGTCGAGACGCGAGCCGATCAACAGTTCCCGCGCCAGCGCGACGCGCATGCGGTTCACATAATCGGTGACGCTCATGCCCGCATGCGCGTTGAACAAGCGGGAGAGGTTACGCGGACTCGTCGCCGATTCACGCGCCAGCGCCTCGACCGACCACTCGCGCGACGGCTCGGTCGCTATGGCGTCCTGCGCGCGGTGAATGACGGGATGGATGTGATTGCGGCCTTCGAGCCAGAGCGAGAGTTGCGGGTCATCGCCGCCGCGCCGCAGATAGACGATGAGATGGCGCGCCACGGCGAGCGCCGTCGCATGTCCGGCCATTTGCACGACGATGGGGAGCATGAGGTCGACGCCCGCCGTCTTCCGCTTGCCCTCCGCTCGGCGAACATAGTCCCAACCGACCCGCGAGAAAAATTCGCGACAGAGCCATCACGTGATTGTGAAACGCTGCGGCTCGAATTCGATTATTGACCCGCGCCGGCCTCGAGCGTCGTAATCGTGACTCGAACGCAGGCAACCGATGTTTCACGGCGCGCGGTCGATTGCCGTGTGATGGATGAGGACGCGCCTCTACGAAATCGAGAACAGAAAATGGATCGGACGGTCTCCATCGAGCAATCGATCGACAATGCCGCCATCGGCGGCCGCCAGCTGCTCGTCGTCGGGCTTTGCGGGCTGCTCGCCATGGTCGATGGATTCGATGCGCAGGCCATGGCCTACGCCGCTCCCGCCCTCGCATCCGAACTGCATATCCCGACCTCCGATTTCGGACTGGTCTTCGGCGCGAGCTCCTTCGGATCGCTGACGGGCGTCCTCGCGCAAGGGCCGCTCGGCGACAAATTCGGCCGCAAGACGGTCATGCTGGCGGCGTTCCTCCTCGTCGGCGCCGCGTCGCTGCTGAACGTCCAGGCGACGAAGCTCGACGAGCTGATCGCTCTGCGCTTCCTCGCGGGATTGGGGCTCGGCGGGGCTCTTCCAAATCTCTTCGTGATCACCGCCGAATATACACCCCGTCGGCGTCGATCGACTTTCGTCACGGCGATGTTCTGCGGCGTTCCTCTCGGCTCGATGCTGGGCGGCTTGATCGCTGCAAATATTCTGAAGTCACACGACTGGCGCCTGATATTTTATTTCGGCGGCGTCGCTCCCCTCCTCTTCGCCGCTCCAGCATGGTTCGTCGTGCCCGAGTCCGCGGCCTTTCTAGCGACTCGGCCAAACTCTCGCGAGCGTCTGCGCGACGCTCTCCGCCGCCTGAACATCGAACCGGCGCCGCAGCTCAATGCCGCCGCCACGCTCGCGGATGCGGGAGAGCGGACGACCGTCCTGCATCTCTTCGGACCAGCCTACATCCACGGCACGGCGTTGCTGGCAGTCATCGGCTTTCTCAGCCTGCTCGTGTCTATCTCGCTCACCAATTGGCTACCGCTCATTTTGAGCCGCGCCGGCCTCACTATCGGCATGTCCGTGATCGGCGGCGTTTTTCTGAGCGGCGGGGGAATGCTCGGGGCGCTTATTTTCGCCGCGCTCGGTGATCGCTTCGACATGTTTCGCGTGCTCGCGCCCGCCTATGTCGTCGCCGCTTTGTCGGTCGCGGCGATCGGCGCAGTCCCGGCCGACGAAATCTATGTGATGGCGGCGATTTTCTTCGCCGGATTCTTCTTCATCGGCTCACAAATGTGTCTGCCGACTCTCGTCACCGCCTATTACCCCAGCGCTCTGCGCGCCGCCGGAATCGGTTGGACAATGGGCGCCGGGAGGATCGGCGCAATCGTCGGCCCGGCGCTCACGGGCGTCCTAGTCGCGAAGCAGATCCCAACCAGCGAGCTCTTCTATATCGCAGCCGGCGTTGCATTTCTCACGGTCGCTGCGATCTTGCCACTCCCGTGGATGCGCGGCCGCGACGACCATCGATAGAGTCCGATGGCCGTCGCCCTTTTCGCCTCGCGACTTCCATTCTCGTGGACAAGACGTCGAGGCTCCCGTCGCGATCTTTGCGCGAAAAGCGTCAAATCAATAGCGTAGCGTGACTCCACCATAGATCCCAACGCCGTCGCCGGGATAGAAGACCGCCGCGTCCCGCCCATTGGCATTGAAGGTCGGATTGACGACGGCCGCGTATTTCACATTGGCGAGATTGCGGCCTTCGAGATAGGCCTCCCATTGAAACGGCGAGTCCACCTGCTTGGGCTGCAGATAGCCAATTCTCGCGCCGAGAATCGCGTAGGGCCGCGAGAATAAGCTGTTGGCGTAATCGACAGGATAGGAAATGAAATTCGATTCTACGTTCAGCCCGGCGTAGAAGCCCAGCCGGTGACGATATTCGAGCTCCGCCTTGTAAAAGTGAACGGGAATGCTCGGCAGACGATTGTCCCTATAGATCGGGTCGTTCCGATAATGAAAATCGTTCCATGTGTACGTCTGCCGCAAGACGAGCTGCTGGCCCGGCTCGACGCCCTCCGATTGCGTCAGCGCTTCGCGCGAGTCGGCGTCGGGTTCTGCACCGCCCGCCTTCGATCGCCATAGCAGCGTGTCGAGGCTCAGTTCGACACCTTGGTGGCGTGTTGCAGTGGCGTTGGTCGTAGCCGTCAACGCCGTTCCGGGAAGCGTGACGGTCAAGAGCTCATTGTCGATCCAAGAATGATAATACGCGAACTCCCATTTGGCGGGGCCGAACTTGCCCTTCAATCCGCCCTCGGCCGTCCAGGCGGTCTGTTCCTTCAAATTCAGATTGCCGAGCTGAGCGGTAGGAAACAGAATTTTGGGGAAGGACCAGTTGGTCGGCGGTTCGACCGAGCGGCTCACATTACCGAAGAGCTGGACATCTGGCGTCAGATAATAGCGCAGGCCGGCGCGTGGCGCGTAATTAAGATAGTCCTTCGTCAGCTTGCTGGAGATGGGATAGATGAACTCGCTCGTGCGCGGCGAATAGCTAAGCGCTATTCCCGTCGTTAGCCAGAGCTTCGACGTCAGCTCGAAATCGTTCGAGCCGAGCACGACGACGTCGGAGCCGGCGAGATTCACATAGTTGATGAGCGCGTTCTTCATCGCCGGAAAGAAACCGGGCCAACCTTCGAGCCGCAGATTCGTGTCGAGCGCGGTCGAGGAGAGCGCGGAGAGGGTGGTGTTGCTCGTATGTCCACCGAGGTCATCGCTACGCGTGTATTTCAGCGATGCGCTGATGTCGCTCGCATCCCATCGCACAAACGGGCCGCCGGCGCCCGATTGCGGAAAACGCTTGAAGGCGAAGGCGAACTCTAGCGCCGACATGTCGTTGAATCGAAGTCGCGTCTTGTTTCCGATGAACTCGGAATAGGGGAGGACCTTGTACCAGCTGTTGTTCAGCGCCGCCGCCGCGGCTTGCCGCGGATCGGCCTGAAGCTGTGCCCAGCTGATCGTGTTTGGAACCTGGAAATATTCATGCGCGAAGCGGAAGAAGAATCGCGTGTCGATATCGTCGCTGACCTTGTATCCGAGATTGGCGACGAATCGGACGCTGCTCGCCTCCGAATGCGCGCGATATCCGTCCTGACGAAATCCGGAGGCGCTGATATAGTAATCGAAGGGTCCGATGACCTCGCCCGAGCTCACCTGCCCGCGCCAATAGCCGAAGCTGCCGGCTTCCGCGCGCGCCTGGAACGGCTGCGAGTCATAGCCGGTGTGCGACACGTAGTCGATCGCGCCGCCGAGGCTCTTCGCGCCAAATTCGAAGGCGTTCGCTCCACGCAGGATCGTAATATGATTGGCGGCGAGCGGCTCGACGAGTTCCCAAGGCACGCCTGTCGACGTCGTGATCGGAATTCCGTCGAGCAGGACCGATACGCCAGCGAGATAATTGAGCGGGCTACGTTGAATTCCCGATCCGCGGATCGACAGGCGTATGGCCTCGCCTCCGGATGTGGACTGCGCGAACACGCCGGGCTCGCGCGACAAGATGTCCGCCGGATTGGAAACCCGGCCGCGCTCAATCTCCTCCGATGTGACGAGGCTCGCGCCGCCGGGAATCTTTTCGAGCTTTTCGGCGGCCTTCAGCGCCTCATCTGCCGCTCCGCGAACGACGACGTCCTCGACTGTCGCCTGCTCCGGCACGGGCGTCGCTGCGTCGGACTGCGCACGCGGCGCTGCAGCCGCCGCGCTCGGCAAAAGGGAAACGACGAGCAACGGCGTCGCGAACATTGCGGCAGGGAACCGGGAACGCGAATTTCTTGGCGACATGTTGACCCCGATGCGATGCGTCGAATGATCGGCGAGAGCTTCGCCGCATTCTTCGACCATAAGCCTACTGAGTAAGTAGGCTAACGTACGGGGATGACATGTCACGAGCCGAAACGGAAACGCAGCGTTCCGCATTCCGCATCGATGCGGTGAGAGCGAAAGTCGTCAGAAGGCGCTAAGAAAGGGAACGCCTATGCGCGATCGCCGTGCGGCAGCTCGTCGATGAGAAAATCGAGAAGCGCACGCGCGGCCGCCGACAGACCGCGTCGCGACAGATAAGCGATGTGAATGTCGTTGATGGGTCCGGCCCATTCCGGCAGGACGATGGCGAGCCTGCCGTCGTCGAGTTGCCGCTGGCAGAAATGCGCCGGCAGCAATGCGATTCCAAGCCCGGCTTCCGAGGCGGCGCGGAGCACGGCCAGCTCGCAAGTCGCGAGCCGCGGATCGACAGGAATGACGTGAATGCGCCCGTCCGCATGCCACAAGCGCCAGATCGACGGGCCTTGCGCGGGCGGCGCTCCGAGCAGCGGATAGCCTGGAAGATCGTCTGGCGAATGCAGCGCATCGAGAGCCGGGAGACCGGGCGAGGCGACGAGGATATTACGGCTCTCGCCGATGCGACGAATGATGAGATCGGAATCGTCCAGCGGCGTCGGGCGAATGCGGATTGCGAGATCGATCCGATCGGCCATCAGATCGACGTTCCAATTGCGCGCGTCCAGCTCGAGCGAGATCTCCGGATGGCGCGCAAGGAATTTCGGCAGGATCGGAGCGAGCCAGTAATTGGCGAGCGGCGCCGGCGCGCTCACGCGCAGAGCGCCCCTCGGCCGGCTCTGCGCCTGGACAATGAAGGCCTTCGTCGCCTGTGAGCTCGCCAGCGTATCCCGGCATCGCTCATAAAAGGACTGACCCAGATCGGTGACCACGAAACGACGCGACGAGCGGTGAATGAGCTGCACCGCATAGCGCTCCTCGAGCGCCGCGAGCCTTCGGCTCAACCGGCTCTTGGGAATGCACAGGCTGCGGCTCGCGCCGGCGATCCCGCCCCGCTCGACGATAGCGGCGAACAGCAGAAAATCGGAGAGGTCCTCTATGTCTCTCGAATTCAACGCAGACGACGCAAGCTGTTCGTTCATGGCAATCGCTCGGGGTTTGGCGTGGCGTCACACGGGCGCGGTCTCCGTCGAGGACGCCTCCTCGGTCGCCGACGCGCCTGCGAGCAAATGTCGAAGCGCCCTGACCAGGGCTCGCGTCGGATCGCCGGGTAGGCGCCGCGACCGAAATGCGACATGCCCGTCGGGGCGGACCAGAACTGCGCCGTCGCTCTCGACGCTATAGGCTTCCGTGAAGCTCCGCTCGCCCGAGCGCTCGACATAATCGCCGCCTGCGCCGATCAGATAGGCCGTCGCGCCGATCGTGCGCTCAGCGGCGGCTTCAGCGGTAGCGCGAAGCCATTGGCTTCCGTCGGGGCCGGCGAGAAGCACGAAGCCGTCGTAGAACAGATCGATCGTCGACAATTCTCGCCCATCGCGGTCGCGCAGCCACAGATGCGGCGCCCGGGCTCCTGGATGCGCTGTTGGACGATAGAGGCTCACCGTCGAGAGCTCCGGCTCGGTTCCGTCGAGAAGGACCGCCGCCGAACGATAAATGGTTCCGAATTGTTGCCCTTGAGAATAGAACTGCTCCCGCTGACGCGGGATCGCCGCAGCGATGCGATCGCGGACGGAATGGCCGCGCGGCGTTTGTTCTTCGATCGCAGCCAGATGCGCCGTGTCGTGCAGCAGCCAGCCGGTCTCCTCCATGCGGCGCGTGTTCTCGAGACACTGCTCGCCATTGAATTCGGCCACGGGCTTGCGCTCTTCTTGATAGGTATCGAGCAGCGAATCGGCGGCCGCGCTGCTCAGCACGAGGTCGAGCTTCCAGATCAGATTGGCGCTGTCCTGCACGCCGGAATTCATGCCGAATCCGCCGTGAGGCGGAAAGCGATGCGCAGAATCGCCGACGAAGAAGACGCGCCCGACGCGCCATTTGTCGGTGACAGCCTGATCGTGCTTCCAATGCAGGATGCTGAGAATCTCGATTTCGACCGACAAATCGCCGACGGCTCTGCGAATGATGTCGCGACAACGATCCTCGGTGTACGATTGGGGATCTTCGCCGGGCGCCGCTTCAAAATTATAGGACCAGCGATCGGCTTGGCGCCGCCAGCTCAAAGCGCCTTGCGTGTCTGGATTGACGATCCAGAAGAGGCCGTATTGGCGTCCCGCTCTGTGTCGTTCGAGATCGGCGCGAAATTGGACATTGACGGAATCGCCGAAGGCGCCGAAACCGCTCTCGCCTACTCCGAGCGCATGACGCGTTGGGCTGCGCACGCCGTCGGCGGCGATCAGATAACGCGCGCGCACATGCTTTTCGATGCGGCCGGTCTCTTCATCGCTCACCTCCACCTCGACGCCCTCGTCGCCCAGCGCGGAGATCGTCGCGCGCTTGCCGAATTGCGCGCGCACAGAAGGATATTTTGCGAGAGCCTCGAACAGGATCGGCTCGTAGAGGTCCTGCCCGCAAAAACACGGGCCTTCCGGCGAATAGGTCGCCCAGAGCTCGCGATCAGCCTGCGAGCCGAAGTCGATGCGTCCGAGCTCGACGCCATTCAATCGGGTGAGCCATGTAAAAGCCGTGGGAACGGCGCCCGGCTGCAGCAAGCCGCGGCCGACCGCACGTATGTCGTGGGCGAGGCCCCATTGACGGAAGATCTCCATCGTTCGTGCATGGATGCCGCCCGCTTTCGGATGACGCGACAGACCAGACCTGCGTTCGAAGAGAGCCGTCGAACGCCCGGCGCGGCCGAGCTGCAGCGCGGACGCGCAACCTACCGGCCCCGCTCCGATCACGACGACGTCCACCTCTTCCGTCGACGGAGAAATCTTCGACAGAGCATCGACCATGACCGCCCTCCCCGAGGCATCTCGGCGCAAAGCGGCGAGATGATATCCAATTCTCGACAACTTAGCTAGGAATATGCACGTCTTCGAGCGCGCATGTCGCAACGCTGCGTTCTACCCGGGCTTCTCCGTTAGATCGCGGCAGATGCGGTAGTTTCACCTTCACACGTGGGCTGTCGGAAACACGCCGCGGATAGGGGTCTGGGAAAGCTCGTCAAATGTCAGAGATACATGTTCTTGCTATAGCCGGCTCTCTCAGAAGAGCCTCCTACAATCGCATGATTGCGGAGACGTTACGGTTTATGGCCCCCCGAGACATGGTCATTTCCGTCTATGACGGTCTCGGCGAATTGCCTCACTACAACGAGGACATCGACAATCATTCTCCTCCCTCGTCGGTGCTCGCGCTACGTCGACAGATCGCCATGGCGGACGCCCTTTTCTGGGCCTTTCCAGAGTTCAATCATTCGATACCGGGCGTGCTGAAGAATCTCGTCGATTGGACGTCGCATCCGCTGGACGTCGCGCCGCTCGTCGGAAAAGTTTCAGGAATATCCGTTGCGACGCAGGGACATGGCGGCTATCGGGGAATGGCCGATCTCGCGCGCATTCTCCGCGATCTCGGGGGCTATGTCGTTCCTGCGCCAGAGGTCTGCATCCAGCATGTACAGAACAAGCTGGCCGTCGATGAATTCGGCCGTATCGAAATTCTCGACGCGAGCACACGCTCGTCGCTGGAGCTGCTGCTGCGCGCGCTCGACCGCGCCGCCCGAGACAAGGTCGGCGCTCAGACGGCTGCTCCGTGGCAGGAGCTCTTTGCTCTGCGGCGCAGGAAGGAAGAGGCCGATCGAAAATAGACGGCTCTATAGGCCGCGCGTTCAAGTAAGAGCCGTCTCAGCTGTCGACAAGCGGGCGGTTTCCATGCGCCGCTGCGGAACACAGAAATCAACGATGTCATTCGGCGCGGCCAGTTGAGCGCCCAATCGGTGTGGAGGCGACAAGAATATGGTTCTTCCTCACTTCCTGTTCCACAGCGGTTAACTGGATACATGCGCGCACGAAGGAGTTCTGGCCCCGCTCGGCCTACATCGTTCGTTTGAGTGCTTTTAGGCGATAGATTTGTCTTTCCGTCTGGCAGTGGTTGCTCCACGGCTCGGTGATCACATTTCTCCCCGCGTCGATGTCTCTCTGCTCCATGCGAGCGAAACGTTGCATCGCGCACAAGCCCGACTTCCGGGCATGTTTCAGCCAAGCGCCGAGCAGGCCAACTCTCTTGCTCTCGAGCTTGCCCCTAAATCGCATGGCGAGTCGACGCATTGTCGCGAACTCGACTTTTGTAGCTTGATCGACGGTCGACAATACACGCGGCTTGATTCAGAGCGCCGAACGTCCAGTTGCGGGATCGACAGGACGCGGACTCGGAACAGCCGAAATAATCTTCGCCGTCTTGCGTCGACTTGGCTGCTGATGGATCGCTACACGCCGTCGACCTTCTTCGACTTTCCCGCCGAGCATTTCGCACATCTGTGGATGTCGAACCCGATCGAGAGCGTCTTTTCGACGGTGCGGCATCGCACGGTTCGCATGAAGAGGCGCTTTCGCAGGACGCGGCGCGCCCCATGATTTTTAAGCTCCGTGATGGCGGCGTCAAAAACTTGGCGGCGATTGAAAGGACAAAATCAGTTTCCGAAACTCATCGAAGGCGTCACATTCCGCGACGGAATCGAGATCGCTCGCGAAACCAAAACCGCCGCTTGATCCGCCCCGTCGCCTACAAGCCGGCATAGCTCTCGCAGCGGCTTTGAACATCCCCGATCATGCGGCCTTTGTGTTCTGCGCGATGCTCACGAGCGCCCGCGCAGCGCTTCCAGCCACTTGCGCGTAACTGGCGTCTCGATGCACCAGCATGGCGGAGAAGGCGCCGTCGATCAGGACAGCAACCTGCTGGGCG
The DNA here is from genome assembly GCF_000379125.1 of Methylosinus sp. LW4. Lineage (NCBI taxonomy): Bacteria > Pseudomonadati > Pseudomonadota > Alphaproteobacteria > Hyphomicrobiales > Methylocystaceae > Methylosinus > Methylosinus sp. LW4. The sequence goes on from NZ_KB900627.1 coordinate 619,748, forward strand.
AGCGATCGAGCCTCGCCTATGCCCGCCTGTCTGAATTCGTCTTCCAACCACTGCTCGGCCTTTTTCTTATGCAGGGCGCCGATTTTTCGCGCGGGATGGCCGGGCAGGTTCGCGAGCTCGGCCGTCGTGCGTAAAAATCCGCAGCCCTTCCATTTCGGATGACTGGCCGCCTCGGCCATCCTTGAGAAAAAAACTTCCATCTTCTCCGGCATGGTCCCGCGCGCCTCGCTGAGCCAACGCGAGAAGACTATCAGATTGGGCTGATCTCGCTGCGCAAGATAGGCCGCGATCAGTTCGTCCTTGCTGGTGAAGTGATAGTAGAACGTCTTTTTGGTCACTCCCGCGCGTTCGGCGATCGCGTCGACGCTGATCGAGCGAATCCCCTCGAGATAGAAAAGTTAGGTAGCCGCCTTGATGATCCGCTCGCGCGCTGGGCCGACTTTCGCGTTCATTATGTATACCGACTAGTGAGTTTGTTAGAAGACCGAACTTGCTACAGTTCTCGTCGCCTTACAAGGACAGGAGAGGTCATGAACGATACGGTCCTTTTCGAGCTGCGCGGCGACATCGCGTTGCTGACCCTGAACCGCCCGAAGAAGCTCAATGCGCTCGACTACGCCACGAACGATCGGCTGCTGGCGCTGCTCGACGCCATCGAGGTGGACGCCGCCGTTCGAGCTGTCATCATCACCGGCGCCGGGGAGCGTGCGTTCTCGGTGGGCGGCGACATCCACGAATTCTCCGCCAGCGTCCGGCTTGGGGTCGACGAGGCCGTTGGTGCGTTTTGTCGCCGCGGACAGGCCATGACCGCGCGCTTCGAGGCGTTTCCCAAGCCTGTCATCGCGGCGGTCAATGGCATTGCATTCGGCGGCGGGTGCGAGATCACCGAGGCGGCGCATCTTGCCGTGGCCTCGGAACTGGCGCTCTTCGCCAAGCCGGAAATTAATATCGGCATTCCACCAACATTCGGCGGCACTCAACGCCTCCCGCGTCTGGTCGGACGCAAGCGCGCGCTCGAACTCCTGCTGACAGGTGAAACATTTACCCCCGCACGCGCCCTCGAGCTCGGTCTTGTCAACAAAATCGTGTCGCATGCAGATCTCTTGTCGAGCGCCTTCGATTTGGCCTCTCGCATCCTGCAGCATTCGTCACTGGCGGCGGCGCGCGTCATCACAGCGGTGACGCGCGGGCTCAACATGAGCATCGCGGAAGGGCTCGAGATCGAACGGGAGCAGTTTGCCCGCATGTGCGCCACACACGACGTGCGCGAGGGTCTCGACGCCTGGATCGCCCGGCGCAAGCCGGTCTACACCGGAACTTGAAGCGCCGCCGCGGGACCACAGTCCACAAAAGGGACCGTTGGCGATAGTAGCTTCGCGGACCATTGATTTGCACACCCTGCCCCGCACCGTCCGTCCCTGTTGAGGGAGCTGTCGCTTGCTCGAGCATGTCAATCTCTTGCTCGAGCATGTTCGGACAAAAGCCGGCATGCAGCGGGTGCCCATGCAGACGCTCCGGCGTCCCGGGCGACCGCCTGAGGCGGAGGCGCCGTTCTCATCGACACGGCCGACCGCCACCCGCCGGATGCGGGAAGTTTTCTTTGACGCCTCTGGGGGAATAGCAGTCGGCGTTTACACCAAGGCCAAAAAGGGGCAAGGCCGCACGAGAGGGACGTGCCGGCTAATGCGACGATGGCGACGATGAAGAGACGTTTGCGCGCGAAGCGATCGCCAGCCGCCAAGAGGACCGTCGCCACACCGATGGCGTAGGTGTTCCGTCCACTGGAGTTCCTCGAAAATCGGCGTGAAGGACTTTGTCCACCGTCCGCAGGATTGCCGGCACGCTTGATATTTCGAAGCCGAACATCAAAACCGACAAGCAGATGGCGGCCAGGACAAGGTCCAGCAAATTCTCGAAGCGCGAGATCGGCGACTGCGAGGCGAACTCGCGCTCGGACGGCGCGACGCCTTCCACCATCTTGAAGATCGGATCACTGCGCAGAGCCGAGGCGTCGTTGCCGTCCTCATAGCTGGCGCCAAATCATGAGGCAGGCAAAAGCGAATGGTGTAGGCGACGAGATCGGGATCGCGCGGATCGCGGATGCCGCCGGCGATGCGGCAGGGTAAAATCGTTGATGGCGGGCGTGGCGGCTTCGAAATGACGCGAGTTGGATTCGACACCCGAATTCTACGCCAAATCAGAAGGCTGTACCACTCCCGCCAACTTACACTGAATTTCCCCCTGGCTAGAGCTTCACGCGAAACGCGCCGCCCCAGGTTGCATCCCAGCGTGCAAGACCAACTCGCGCCGGCGTCGAGGCCGTCCCCTGGTCCCAGGAGGTATAAGGCCTCTCATTGCCGATATTCTTCGCCCAGAAGCTGAGATTGTATCGATCGTCCTCGGTCTTGATTCCTATGCCAGCGTTCACGATCGCGTAGCTTCCCTGCCAGTATTGCACTATCGACCATGGATTCGTCAGCTGCGTCTTGTCTTGCCAGCTAACGTTGAAATAGCCGTACGCGGTGATCGGCTTCGCGGTCCAGTCTTCGAAACTTCCGAGGTTGGAGAGATCGCCGAGACCAGAGAACACGCGCCCGATGGAATGCTCGTAGTTCGCGCCAATACTGAAGTTCCAGAGCGGAACGCCCGTCCAGCGCGTATTGGAAAGCGACAATTGCTGGGGCGCGGGTACGGACCCGGTCGACCAATTCCAATCCGGCGGCGGTCCGGCGTCCGGCCAACTCACCCAACGTGCGTCAGTGAAGGCGCCATTGAAGGTGATCCACAATTTTTCGACCGGGCTCCATCGCCCGTCGAACTCGACCCCACGGATGCGCGCGTGCGCGGCATTCCCCAGGGTCGTGAGGCCAAGAGGGGCGCCGAACTGGTCGCGCGCGGAGCCGTCGACCACTTGCGTCTGGAAGTTGAAAAAGTCGTTCCAATAGAGGTTCACGTTAAAGAATAAATGGTTGTCGAGCCAGTTCGACTTGAAGCCGATCTCGTAATCCCATGAATATTCCGGCTTCGTGATCACAGTCGGGTACGAATCGAATGTGTAAACGCCATTCTTGAGAACGTATCGAGGGTTCGCGCTAGTGTTGACGGCTCCGGCCTTCTCGGCCCTGCCGACCAACGTGAATATATTGATATTCTCATTCAGTTTGTATTGAGGATTGAATATCCCCGTCAGGAAATTGAGAGGTTTTTGGCGGCCGCCCGTATCGCCCAAACCGCGGCTTCCCGCAGCAATGACCGCCTGATCTTGCGCGAAGATCGATGCATTCGGATAATAGCGGTTGATCTGACTGACCGAACCCTGCCGAATCTCGTAGCTCTCACGCAGTCCAAGCGTCGCCGACCATTGGTCGTCGATATGATAGGTGACTTGGCCGTAGGAGGCGGCCTGAAAGTCTCGCGCGTGGGTGTAATCCCACACCGTCACGCCGGGAAGCGCGCCAGGTCGATTCAGGAATCGCGCGGCGTCCACACCGAAGTTCGTATGATGCATCTGATTCGTCGCGTCGTCGTAGAAGAGGTACACGCCAGTCGTCCATTCGAGCGGCTGGTCCTTGGGCGACGTCAGACGAAATTCCTGCGACCCCTGCCCGAGCGCGGTGTTCATACCGCCGCGCCACAGCTCGAGGAGGTTCGTTTCCTCGAAATAGCGCATCTCGTTTCGGTTGAAGCCATAGGCCGTAATGGACGTGAAGATATTTTGTCCGACGCCGATGTTGAGCTCGTTCGAAACGGTGATCGTTCTCGTAGGGTCGACACCCTCTCGCGATATTGAAGGCTTGTAAGGATCCCAGGACAAAATAGGCTTGCCAAGTCGAGCCGCGACATTCTGCGCGAAGGTCGCGCTGGGACGCGTTCCATTGGCGTAGACGAGGGTCGTATCTGAGTAAGGCCCGAGATTGTAGCCGTTGTATTCGTCGGACTTGTTGTAATTGAAAATGAGCCGGTCCGTGATGTCATCGCCGACGTAGAAAAGCTGCCCGCGAACGCCCCAACGGTCTGTATTCTTGTAGCCAGCGCCGCTCACCTGATCGTGTATCCAGCCGCTGCCCTTGTCCATGAAAAAGCTCACGCGGTAAGCGAGCTTGTCGTCAATGAGCGGGCCGGTGGTCGTGACTTTCTCGATGACGCGGCTGTGATTTGCGAAATTGGTCTCGACTGTCGTCTGTGGCTTGAATGAGGGCAGTCTATTATTGATGATCAGACTGCCGACAGCGGTGTTTTTCCCCCCTGCCGTCCCCTGCGGGCCATAGGTGACTTCGAAGGACTTGACGTCGAACAGGTCCATCCATTGGAAGCCCCAATATTTCCAGAAGACATTGTCGACGACGTAGCCGGTCGGGGACTCCGTGCCGACACCGGTGCCGGAGGCGCCGATTCCAACCCAGCGAATCGTCTGGCGCGAGGACTGCAAGGTGGTGCCATTATTGGCGCGATAGTTCGGGATCAACTGCTGTAATTCGTCGAGGCGATTGATGTTCTGGTCATCGATCGTCCTCTCGTCGACGACGACGATCGAGCGTGGCTTATTTTGCGCCTGAATGACAGAACGCGAGGCTTCCGCCCGATCGTCTGATCCGTCGACGAATACATCTCCCACGTTCGCGGCCTGTTCAGCTTGCTGAGCGCGCGCCACTTCGGCGGAGACTATTGCGGCGCCTGTGGCGAGGATCGAGGCGCCACGCATGAGTACAGACACAGATCGTCGCTTGGCGACACCCATTTATCGGCTCCCAATTTACGGGCTGCCGCCGCCCCGATCGTGGCCCATTAATCCTATAAACTCGATAGCATTAATGCTGTCAAGCTGACGCTATTGGCGAATGAACGAGTCCGATGGGCGCGCCGGCCCCTCCCAATCGATCCCGCATGTCGCGGTAGGCCGACTGATTCCGCCTTCCCCGGTTGTTTTGAGGTGGGCGCTTTGCCCCAACGTTTCGGTCCGATGAGCGAGGAGCCGCCCCTGCAAGCGATGACGCTTTTTCCTCGAAATCGGCTTATTTCCTATCGCTATGATAGGTTTTTGGTGTATATCGCCCCGTGCGCGATCGTAGCACGACGTGTGGTGACAAATTCGGTTCGCATAAAAGCGCGCGCGTCTCATTGAACGCCATACCATGGCACATTTTGCTCGGTTACGGCGCAAGAAGAGAATTCCTGTGAGCCCGCTCATCACAATCAGTATCGGGGGTGAAAGAAATGCGGAAATCGTTGAAGAGAGCTTATTTTACACTCCTGCTGAGCGCTTCCTGGGCCGCGGTTACCCTCGCGGCCGAGACCAATTCCATCGAGGCTCCTGCCCGAACCGGTAGCTCCACGCGACCGCATTGGTCCTATCTTCCCGTCCATCCGCCGGCGTCCCCCTCTGTCGCAAACAAGAAATGGGTGCGTTCGCCGATCGACGCTTTCATTCTCGCGAAGATAGAAGCAGCGAAGCTCTCTCCTTCGCAGGACGCCGATCGCGCATCTTTCATTCGCCGCGCGACACTGGACGTCTGGGGTCTCATCCCCGAGCCGGAGGAGGTCGCGGCCTTTGTGAACGACGCGTCGCCGGACGCCTATGAGAAGGTCATCGACCGGCTGCTCGCCTCGCCGCGCTATGGCGAGCGGCAGGCCCGCCGCTGGCTCGATCTCGCTCGTTACGCGGATAGCGCGGGCTTTCAAGGCGATGTGACGCGTCCGAATTTCTTCCGCTACCGCGATTATGTCGTGCAGTCCTTCAATGAGGACAAGCCCTATTCGCGGTTCATTCAGGAGCAGATCGCGGCGGACGAGATCGCGCCCGGCGATCAGAAGGCGCTCGTCGCCACCGGCTTCCTTGCGAGCTACACGGATAATCCCAACGCACGTGATCTCATCGGCCGCAAATATCAGATCACGACCGACATCACGGACACGATCGGAACGGCGATCCTCGGCACGACGGTCGGCTGTGCGCGCTGCCACAATCATAAGTCGGACAAAATATCGCAGAAAGATTATTTCTCGCTGCAGGCCTTTTTCGCCAACACGGCCTTCGACGAGAAGATCCCCGCCGCCAAGGGCGAGCAGGAGATCGCCTATCAGAAGACTCTCGCCAAATACGAGACAGCTGCCAAAGATATTCTCGACAAGCAGAAGGCGATCATCGAGCAGATTCGCGAAAAGGCCAGCTTCTATTACAAGGAGCGCTACAATCCCGACGCGCGCGCCTCGATCTTCAAGCCCAAGAGCGAGTGGAACGCGCTCGACCGCTGGGTCAATTATCGAGCGGACATCGTCACCGATCAGCCGGCGCTGGCCAATTATCTGCGCGACATCGCCAATGATTTGCAGAGCCCCGACCATACGCCCGAGGCGGTGGCGAAATGGGCCGAATATCAGAAGCTCACGGAAGAGCTGAAGAAATTCGAGAAGCTCAAGCCGACGCGCGGAGCCGATACATTCACCGCGGCGACCGAGCTCGGACATTCCGACGCCCCTCCGACCTACATCTATTTCGGCGGCAATCACGAGCGTCCGCTCGATGAGGTGCAGCCGGCCTTCCCGGAGGCTTTCGCCAATGGCGAGACGCCCGCCATCACGCCGACGGCCACCTCCTCCGGCCGCCGCACGGCGCTCGCCAATTGGCTCACCAGCCCGAGCAATCCCTTGACCGCGCGCGTCTTCGTCAATCGCGTGTGGAACGAATATTTCGGCAAGGGCATCGTCGGCACGGTCAGCGACTTCGGCAAGGCCGGCGACAAGCCGAGCAATCCCGAGCTGCTCGACTATCTCGCCAGCAGCTTCGTCGACGGCGGCTGGAGCATAAAGAAGCTGCATCGCGAGATTCTGCTGTCGAGCGCCTATCGGCAATCGTCGGCGCATCGCGAGGATGTCGCTGCGGCCGATCCCGAGAACAAGCTGCTCGCCGTCTTCCCGCGCAAGCGCCTCGACGCCGAGCAGATTCGCGACTCCTTCCTGCAGGCGTCCGGCCGTCTCGAGGGCGCGATCGGCGGGCCGGCCGTCTATCCGCCGCTGCCGGCCAATCTCAATGTCGGCCCGGCCTGGGAGGCGTCCAATGATCCGCACGAGATCAATCGGCGCAGCCTCTATATTTTCGCGCGGCGGAGCGTTCCCTATCCGCTGCTCGAGACCTTCGACCTCAACAATCCGCAGCAGGCGCACAGCAAGCGCGACGTCACCACGACGCCGCTGCAAGCGCTGACGCTCGTCAATAATGATCTCGTCTTCCAATGGTCGCAGGCGCTCGCCGGCCGCGTCATTCGCGAGGCGGGAGCCGACGAGGGCGCGCGCATAGAACGGCTCTATCAGATTCTGTTCTCGCGCAGCCCCGACGCCTACGAGAAATCGCTGCTCCAGGCCTTTCTCGACGAGCATGAGAAGCTCATCGGATCCAAGCCCTCCGACGGCAAGTTCTCGATCGCCGTGCCGACCGGAAAGGACGTGAGCATCGCCAATCCGATCCGCGCCTCCGCCTTCGTCGACCTCGTGCATACGGTCGCGAATTCGAACGAGTTCATCTACCGCTTCTGAAAATCGCAAAGTTCATCTCGAAGAAAGGGAAAGACATCATGAGCAAGACGCGACGAGAATGGCTGTTCAACGCCGGATATGGCCTCGGCGGCGTGGCGCTGAACGGCTTCATGCCGGGCGGCGGCGTGTTCTCGGTTCCCCTCGCGCAGGCGGCGGCGACCTTCGTGGATCCGCTGTCCAAGAAGGAGCCGCATTTCGCGCCCAAGGTGAAGTCGGTCATTTGGCTGCATATGGATGGCGCGCCGAGCACGCTCGATCTCTATGATTATAAGCCCGAGCTCGTGCGCCTCGCCGGCCAGGAGGTTCCCGAGTCCTTCCTCAAGGGCCTTCAGGTCACCACCTCCGGCGGCGCCGGCAAGCTGTTCGCCTCCAAGCGCACATGGAAGCAATATGGCCAGAGCGGCGCGTGGTTCTCGGACCTGCTGCCCAATCTGGCGCAGCACGCCGACAAGATCACCTTCGTCAAGTCGAGCGTCACGGTCGGCGCGACGCATGACATTTCGATCTTGAAGCTCAACACCGGCGACGTCACGCCCGGCCGGCCGTCGCTCGGCGCCTGGATCACCTATGCGCTCGGCTCGGCGAATCCCGATCTGCCGCCCTATGTCGTGCTCTATAGCGGCAAGCGCGAGCCGCGCGGCGGCTCGGTGAATTGGAGCTCGGGATTCCTGCCCGCCGTCTATCAGGGCACCGCCTTCCGTCCCGGCGCGTCGCCGATCCTCAATCTCGACAAGCCGGAGCTGATCGCCGCCGCTCAGCAGCGCGACAATCTCGATCTCTTGCAGAAGCTCAACGAGCACAAGTCCGGCGCGCTTCCGTCCGACACCGAGCTGCAGGCGCGCACGCGCTCCTATGAGCTCGCCTATCGCATGGAGAGCTCGGCGCCGGAAGCGGTCGATCTCTCCAAGGAGACGGCGGCCACCAAGGCGCTCTACGGTCTCGATAATGACGCCACCAAGGACTATGGCACGGCGCTGCTGCGCGCCCGTCGTCTGGTCGAGCGCGGCGTGCGCTTCATCCAGGTCGTGTCCGGGCCGGTCGACGGCATCGCCGACGACAATAAGAACTGGGACGCGCATCGCAAGCTCGAGGAGAACCACGGCGCCAACACGCGGGCGATCGACAAGCCGATCGCCGGCCTGCTGGCCGATCTCGCGGCGCGGGGGCTGCTGGACGAGACGCTGATCGTGTGGACCTCGGAATTCGGCCGCACTTCCTATGGCCAGAGCGGCGACGGTCGCGATCACAACCCGTGGGGCTACACGCAATGGCTCGCCGGCGGCGGCTTGAAGCATGGCCTCACCTATGGCGCGACCGATGAGATCGGCCTGAAGACGGTCGAGAATCCCGTGGACACCTATGATCTGCATGCGACCGTGCTTCAGCTGCTCGGCCTCGATCATCTGAAGACCGTCTATCTTCGCGCCGGCCGCGCCGAACGGCCCACGGTCGTCTACGGCAAGGTCGTCGGCGACATTCTGGCCTGACGAACGCTTCTGAAATTGCGGACGTGAGGCTCTCGATCCTCCGGGATCGCGAGCCTCATTGAGACGTAGCAATGCTACTATCCATCTGTATTATATAAATATGGACTGAGAGATGTCTCAACGTTTTCTCGGATTGTTGTCGGGCGGGTCGGTAGCCGCCTATGTCGCCATCACGGCCATTCCCGCAACATCGGCCATGGGACAGGAAGCGCAAGTCGAGGACGTGAGGGTCGGCGCCCACCAGGACGGGCTGACGCGGCGGGAAGAGAGCGTGCTCTTGAAGACGCCTCGTTCGGCGGGCATCGTCAATGCGGAGACGATCGTAGAGCAGCATCTCGAACGTTTGTCCGACCTATCGCAGTTGGTTCCCAACTACAGGCCGAACATTTCCAATCCGCAGACGTCGACTCCGGCAATCCGCGGCGTCGGCGTGGGCGCCGGCACGGGGCTGGGAGCGGAATCCGACACCGGCTTCATCATCGACAATGTCTTCTACAAGGCCGTCGGATTTCAGTGGGGCGACTTCAACGATGTCGAATCCTTCGAGCTCGGTCTCGGCCCCCAGGGAACGGCGGGTGGAAAGAACACGACCGTCGGCAACGTGAATATCCGGACGCAATTGCCTTCGTTCGAGCGCAAGGCGACGTTCGAGACGTCCTTCGGCAACTACCGCCACATCATCGAAAAGGGGAACATCACCGGTCCGATCATCGACGACAAGCTGGCCTACCGGGTGGCCTTTTATCTCGACCAAAGCGACGGTTGGGTCCACGACCAGGTCACTGGCGCCGGCTATTTGAACAACGATCGCTGGGGCGTGCGCGGACAGTTGTACTATGTCGGGGACGAAATAACCGACCGCGTGATCTTTTTTACAGGGGAATCACACGAGCGGAAGTGGGGCACCGGCGCGGTCGGCGATTCCCTGGCAATCTACGCCAACGGAACCCTCGGGACGCCGTTTTCGCGGACGCTTTTCCAAAAACTCGGGCGTCCGATACTGACTTTCGATCCCTACAAGCCATTCGTAACGGGCGAAGGCGCGCATCAGGCGCAGGTGTCGGGAGCTTCGAACGAATTGAACTGGCAGATCGGCGAGAACACGCTCACCTCGATTTCAGCATGGGGCGCATTCACCAATCATCCGCACAACTCGCGAGGCGAACAGGAAGTCGAGCTTTCCGACAGCCACGGAAATGGCACGGCGGTTCAACTGTCGCAGGAAATTCGACTGGCGTCGCCGAAGGATCAGAAGTTCGAATGGATAGGAGGCCTATTCGCCTTCTACGAAAAGGTCTGGGCCTACAGCGAGCTGATCTTCGGAACAGACGCGGCGCGTTGGTATAACAATCCCGCGCTTCTTCCCGGTTTCAACCAGCATACGGACGGGAAGGCGCGCACGTTCAACATCGCGGGTTTCGGCCAAACAACCTATCATTTCGACGATCGAGCGACGCTGACATTTGGCCTTCGCAACGGCTATGAGATTAAAGAGGGGTCGGACTTCGCATGGGAGCAGGCATGGAGCACGACCTATTCGTCCTCCCAAGTCGACAAGGCCATACGCGGCGGTGGCGGCGGCGGCTTCTTCGATACCGGCGGCCAGAGCGTCGCCCGCAATATGCTCACCGGGATCGTTAATCCGTCCTACAAATACGACGACAACATCCTTCTCTACGGCCTTGTCGGTCGCGGCGAGAAAGCCGCTGCGGTCAACACTGGAGCCAAACCGATCCTCGGCAGCCAGTCGAATCTCCTGGGATGGCAACCGCTTCTCACGAAGGCGGAATACAATTGGGACTATGAATTCGGCGTCAAGACAAACTGGTTCGACAACAAGCTGATCGCCAATTTCAATCTCTATTGGACCGACATCTTCAACTGGCAGGCCAACCTGACGGATTCAAGCTACCGCGACGCCAACGGACAGCCATTGGCCCAGACGTATGTCGGAGCCGTTCCGCACGTCCGTCTGCGCGGTTTCGAATATACGGGACGATGGAATCCGGTCGAGCGGCTTTCGTTCACATTCAACGGCGCCTACACGGAAGTTCGCTACGTAAAGTTTCCGAACGGACCGGTTCCCGTGGACTGGAACTGGTCGACGCCGAGTTCCGCTCCCGCGGGATTCCTTGCGGCGCCCTTGTCATTGTCCCGCTCCAACACGCGCCTAGAAGGCCTTCCGATGTGGGCGTTCAACGTCGGAGCGAACTACACGCACCCCTTGGGATCGTTTCTGCGCGATATCGGTCCCTGGTGGGATAGACCGGTATCAGGGTTCGGTTACATAAACCTCGCTTGGCAGGACAAGACGAGACTGACCAATCCATGGTCCGTGTTCCAATATTGGCAGCCGGCCTATTCGCTCGTTAACGTCGGCGTTGGATTGCGATCGGACGACGAGAAATACAGCATCTCCGCATGGGCCAAGAACGTCTTCGATGCGAGATACATCTCGGGATGGGCTGCGTTCAGCTCGACGACTGGCGCGACGATCACGCCGCAGCTCCAGCCGAGATACTTCGGCTGCACGCTGTTGGTGAGGCTGGATTGATGCGAGGTTCTGCCTCTCACCCTCACGTGTAAATCGTCTCGGCCCATGCCGCGCCGAGTGACGCCCCACGACCGACCACAGTGAGCCGTCGAGTGGCCTGAACACTTGGCGCGGGCATCGACGAACCTCTGTAATTTGGCCGCCCGATGCAAAAGAAAACAAGGCCTCCGAGAAGGGTCTACCGCATCTTCGCGTGTGACTCGGCTCGGCGCTTTGACCCTCAATCGGGGGGACTCCCCACCGTTTGTAAAGCCCCATCATGGGGCGGGGATTGGCGATTTTCGTGGGGAGACTCCATCCAGGAGAGTAGTTCGAACTCGGTCTTTCGGGCGCGCGCGGTTGGACGCGCTTTGCTGCGCTACGCTCCGCGTCGCGCTCCCGACCGCGCGCTACTCGTCATGAACCTTGGAAACAGTGGAGCGCCTCAGCCGGGCGACTCGAGAGCGCAGCCAGCGGCGGAGAAGGGATCACTGATCGCTATTTCCGATCGATTTTATTAATTGACTGACGAGCCGGATTTCTTATGCTGTGCCCGTTCGAATGAGGTCGACACAGCATGTCGTCGCTTTTTTGGGCGACTTGCGTATTCCAGGAGGAAAAACGCAATGCGGTCAAAAAACTTGCCTACCGGAATTTTTTTCGTCGCCGCGACGATTTGGACGTCATCGACCTCGGAAGCGCACCACGCATTCGCGGCCGAATACGACATTGATCAGCCCATCACCATCAAAGGCAAGCTGACCAAGCTCGAATGGACCAATCCACATGGCTGGGTCTATGTCGATGTGACGAACTCCGATGGAAAAGTGGTCAACTGGGCGGTCGAGTTCGGCGCACCAAATGCGTTGCTGCGCCGTGGCGCGCGCAAGGATGACTTTCCGATTGGCGGCGAAGTCACTGTGAACGGCTATCGCGCCAAGAACGGCAAGGAAGTCATCGCGGGGAGCACGGTGAAGCTTCCCGACGGGCGCGACTTCTTTGCTGGAAGCGAAGGCACTGGAAACCCGGGTGAGGCTGCATATCGTCCGCAAAATTAGTGAGCCGCGCAGCGCCGACCGATGGTGAGTATCAAATGACCCGCCTTTCCTCTGTTCGTTTTGTCGTCCGCAAATCGTTGCCGGCGGCTGTGGTGGTTGCGGCGCTATTTTGCGGCGCGCCGACGCTTTCATTCATGATGACGAGCCCGGCGCGCGGCGCGGAGACAACGGGAGCCATTCCGAGAACGCCCGGAGGCAAGCCGGATTTTTCTGGATTATGGCAAACGCTCGGCTCAGCCGACTGGGATCTCGAGCCGCATAGCGCGCGCAAGGATGCGCCCGCCGGTCTCGGCGTGGTCGTCGGCGGAGAAATTCCCTATCAAGCGTGGGCGGCCGAGAAGCGCAAAGAGAATTACGAGAAGCGCGAAGAGCTGGATCCGCGCAACAAGTGCTATCTTCCGGGCATTCCACGCGCGACCTATTCGCCCTTTCCGTTCCAGATTTTCCAGGGCGATGGCGGTCTCACGCTGTTGTACGAATATGCGCATACGGCGCGCACGATCCATACGAACGGCTCCAAGCATCCAGATGGCCACATCGACTGGTGGCTCGGCGACTCTCGCGGCCAGTGGGAGGGCGACACCCTGGTCGTCGACGTGATCCATTTCAACGACCAGACTTGGCTCGACCATTCCGGGAATTTCCACAGCGACGCGTTGCATGTCGTCGAGCGCTACGGATTCATCGATCCAGATCACATCCGATACGAAGCCACGATAGAAGACCCCAAGGTCTTCACGCGTCCATGGGCGATCGATCTCGTTCTCTATCGACATGTCGAGAAGAATTTTCAGCTGCTGGAATACGAATGCTACACGTTCGGCTACGAACGTTTCTACCCCTGATCCGGAGGCGGTGTCATGACGCGGAACAGAATATTCGCTCTCGTCGCCAGCGCCAGCTTCGCGATTTCCGGTGCAGTTTGCGCAGAAGACTGGACGCCGAAACGGCTTCCCGATGGGCAGCCCGACATCCAGGGGTTCTATCGGCCCGAGATCGCCGGAACCTATTCGCTGGTGCGCCCACGGCGCGGTGTAGGCGTCCAAGAGCAGGACGCTTACCAGAAGCGAAAGACGGACAATGATTTCAGCAATTCGCGGATCGTCGATCCGCCGGATCGACAAGTGCCTTATCAGCCCTGGGCGCGTGCCAAGCAGTTGGCTCTCGAGGCGTCGGCTTTCTCTTGGACTTTGCCGGAGCACATCGAGCCGCAGGCGCGCTGCGTCCCGGGCGGCGTCACGCGAACGATATTCTGGACGCAGGACTTCGAGATTCGTCAATATCCAAACTACATCGTCTTCCTCCACGATCAGAACCATACCAGCCGGATCATTCCCCTCGATGGAAGACCGCATATTTCTGAACGGATCAAGCTGTGGATGGCCGATTCGCGCGGCCATTGGGAGGGGACGACGCTCGTCGTCGATGTCACCAACGACAACGCTAAGCATCGGCTGAGCAATGAAGGTGATTTCTCGAGCGACAAGGTTCATATCGTCGAGAAATATATCTTCACAGGCCCGGGCGCTTTTCGGCTCGAACAGCTTTACGACGATCCGAGCGTCTACACGCGGCCCTGGACGCTCGCTTCCAACTTCTCTCGCGCGCACGCTAAGGATCCGAACTACGAACTCTGGTTCAACGAGTGCCATGAAGGCGAACGTGACGTCGAGCATTTGTATCTCGGCGACAAGACGAAGCCTTATTGATAGACGATGCGCCCGAGGGGCAGACCGTGTCCACACTCTATGATCTTGCCCAAGCGCTCTATGACTCGGACTTCGGAACAGCGCTGCGCGAGTCTCAATATGCCTTTCCGTTCGTGGAAGGCATTCATCTTCTGGGGCTCTCATTTTCGGTCGGCCTGCTGGCCATCGTCGACCTCCGACTTGCCGGCATTCTGTTACGGGATGTCCCCGGTCTCTATCTTTTGCGCCAGCTACGTCCCTTCATTGTCGGGGGATTCATAGCCACTTTCGCAACCGGCGTTCTGCTGTTCTGGGCGATGTCCATCAAGCTGCTGTCCAACCCCGCGCTGCCCGTCAAATTCGTCTTCATTCTGCTCGCCGGGATTAATTTCCTGTGGTTCGAACGCCGGCTGGCTCCGAGCGCTGGCGATTGGGCGGAGCGCGCTATCCTGCCGACCAAGGTCAGGATCGCGGGTTGGACGTCGCTCGTTCTCTGGTCTGTCGTGGTGATGGCCGGCCGTCTCATCCCCTATCTCGGTTAGCCGCCCGATCTCGAAACCGGAGCCTGACATGACAGTCCTGGAATTTTTGCGTTGGCTACAGGATACGGGCGTCGGCATTGCATTGCGCAAGTCGGACCACCTCGTCGGAGCGGGCTTTCAGCTCGTTCACATCTTTGGCTTCATTCTCCTGCTCGCTTCGGTGACCTTCGTCGATCTGCGGCTTCTGGGCCTCGCTCTGGCGAAGCAGGCGCCGGTCCGCGTCATCGGCGCCGCAAACATTTTGCTCGCCACCGGTCTTTCGGCAGCGATCGTGAGCGGCGTGCTGATCTTTTTATCTGGGCCGGTCCGCTACTATTCCAACGAATTCTTCCAGATCAAAATGCTCTCGCTGGTCGTGGCTGTCCTGTTCCAGGCGAGCGTCTTTCGAGCGATAAGTAAGAAAGTCGAACAGAGACCCCTCGCCGGCAAGGCTGTCGCGATCGTATCGCTTCTGCTTTGGTTCGGCGTCGGTGTAATGGGTCGAATCATCGGTTTCGTCTGAACAACTCCCGGAGAGCTGGCGATGTGGCGTAGGATGGCGGCTCTGAGCACGGCGCTCATAATCGGAATCGCGACCTCGGCCAGCGAACCAGCCGCGTATCAAAGCGCCGAAGATGGCCAAGAGGCGATCGCGTCGATTCAAGACATCATGCGGGAGATCGTCGATCCCTCGGCGGACGCGTTATGGGCTGCGGTTTCTAGCACTGTCACCGCTTCGGGCACGGAAAATCGGCAGCCGCGAACAGAAGACGAATGGAAGGCCGTGCGGCGCAATGCGGTGGCGCTAACCGAAGCGCCCAACCTTCTGCTCACGCCCGGTCGGCGCGTCGCCCCTCTTGGCGGAAGTCTGGAGGACGCGCAGGTGGTGGGCATTCTCACACCAGAGGAGATCGCAAAGAAGATCACGAGCGACCGTTTCGCATTCACCGAACGCGTCAGAGCGTTACGCGACGCCGCAAAGGACGCACTGAGTGCGATCGACGCGCGCGACGCCGCACGTCTGTTCGAGGCCGGCGCCAAGCTCGATCAGGCTTGCGAAGCCTGCCATGTGAGATACTGGTATCCGAACGACACACGGCCGCCACCGCCGGCGAACGCCAAACTCGCCCCGAGAAAGTAGCGTTGCGATCCGAGCGAGGTGAGGCCCCGCCAACACGACACGGCCTCTGCAGACGATACCAGAGGTGGCTGATAGTCCAGCCAGAAGAGGGGCGACTTCATTCGAAGCCATATCGAGTCAACAGCTTCGAAACTGTTCCGTTCGCTTTCAATCTCGCCAATGATCCGTTGATCTTCTGTAGCAGCGCGGTGTCGCCCTTGCGAAGTCCGAAGCCTGCGGGGCGAATGTCGTGCGAGACATAGGCTTTCGCGACGCGGATATTGGCGAAAGCGCCGCCGCGGACGATGAAAGCCAGGGTAGGAGCCGTGCCCATCGCGGCGTCGACCTTGCCGTTGTCGACGCTCTCAGCTGCGCCATCGAGGGAGCCGCCGACGACCGGATCGGCGCCCACCCGCTTCGCGATGTCCACATAATTCGATCCGGCGATAACGGCGACCTTCAGATTCTTCAAGTCCTCGGCCGTTTTGAAATCCCGTTGGTCATTCTTACGAATGACCAGCGTCTCGCCATAACTCACGACGGGGTCGGAGAAGTCGAACAGCGCCTGACGCTCCGGCGTGATCTGGTAGGTATTGGCGACGATGTCGATCCTTCCGTCCGCGATCGCCTTTGCGTAGGGAACGGTGCCGGCTCCCGTGACGACCACATATTGCAGATCGACGTCGATGTCCTCTGCGATCGCTTGCAGAATCTCGACGGTCGCGCCGGAGGCTTTCTTGGTCCCGGCATCGAAGCCCGCGAATACTCCGGGCTCAGCCGCGATGCCGACGCGCACGACCTCGCGCGCTGCGCTCGCGCAAATCCCCGCCAGGGTCGCTGCTGCGAGGGCGATGAAGAACCGCGTCGCGTGGATTTTCGCGCCACGGGGGAAGTGTATCGAAGGCATCTGATCTGCTCTTGCAGGAGGGTCTGGCGTCGGGTCGTGAACAGTCGAGACGATGGCGTGTCTCAGCCATGCGAGCAGGGATGGAGGCCGGCGCGCGGTTGGGCAAGATTTTCGTCGGGTTGGCGCAGATGCTTCTCGAAGGGCAGGATTCGGAGAGCTTCCAGGTCCGCGGTCAAATCGAAGAGCGCGCGATACCCCGATGTGAGATAGAGATAGGCCGCCTCCGGCTGACGGCAGCCGGTGGTCAGGAATATGCGCGCATAGCCCTGGCGAAGAGCTTGGGCCTCGAGTTCCTGGACCAAGACGCGCGCCAGCCCTTGTCGGCGCAGGTCACTCCGCGTCCAGATGCGCTTGAACTCCGCGGTCGTCTCGTCGTAGCGGCGGAAGGCTCCGCCCCCGATCGTTTCCTCTCCGCGCAAGAGCAGCAAGAAATTTCCCTCGGGCGGCGCGAAGGCTTCGGGCGGATAGCGATTGACCTCGCCCGTTCCGCCTTCGGGGCCGAAAAAATCGCCGTAACGCGCGTCATATTCTCGGACCAGATCGTCGAGCAGCGGCGCGGCGCGAGGATCCAGCGGAGAGGCGTAGAGAAAACGATCCGTCATGCGGGCCGCCTTTCAAGAGAGAAAGCGCTCAGCGAGCAGCGCCCAATAGACAGCCGCAGGCGCGAGGCTCTGGTCGTTGAAATCATAGCCGGAATTGTGGAGGGAGCAGCTGTCGCCATTGCCGAGGAACAGGAACGAGCCCGGCCTCGCATCGAGAAAGAAAGCGAAATCCTCACTCGCTGTGCGCGGCGGAAAGCTCTCTTCGACGCGTGTCTCGCCGAATGTCTCCAGCGCCGTGAGCCGCGCCAGCTCCGTTTCGGCGGCGTGATTGACGACCGGCGGAAAGCCGAGCCGATAGCGCACATCCGCGACGGCGCCGAAGCTCTCCGCCTGCGCGCGCACGAGGGCCGGGATGCGCTCCTCGAGCAGCTTGCGCGCCCGCGGTCTGAATGCGCGGGCCGTGAGCTTCATCTCGACGCTCTCGGGAATGATGTTGGATGCGGAGCCGCCATGGATGGAGCCGACGGTCACGACCGCCATGTCGAGTGGATCGACATTGCGCGAGACGATCGTCTGGAGAGCCGTGACGATATGGGCGGCGACGACGATCGGATCGATGGCATCCTGCGGTTCGGCCCCATGGCCGCCCTTACCGCGCACGGTGACATGCGCCTGGTCGACGGACGCCATTGCCGGGCCGGGGACGAAAGCCAGCCTTCCCGCCGCGAGGCCGGGCCAATTGTGCAGCCCGAAGATCGCGTCGCAGGGAAAACGCTCCAGAAGGCCGTCGTCCAGCATGCGCCGGGCGCCGGCGCCGATCTCTTCGGCCGGCTGGAAGATGACGTTGAGCGTTCCGCGAAAATCTCCCGCCTCGGCCAGCTGACGGGCGGCGGCGAGCAAGATCGTCGTATGTCCGTCATGTCCGCAGGCGTGCATCACGCCTTCGCGGATGCTGGCGTAGGGCAGTCCTGTCGTCTCGGCGATGGGCAGCGCGTCCATATCCGCGCGTAGGCCGAGGCTGCGCGGCCCCTCGCCGCGCTTCAGCGTTCCGACGACGCCGGTCCCGCCGAGTCCCCTCGCCACCGCGTAACCCCAGTCGGCGAGACGTTCTGCGACGAGTTCGCTCGTGCGACGCTCCTGGAAGGCGAGCTCGGGATGGCGATGAATGTCCCGGCGCAGCGCGACGAATTCATCTGCGCGGCGGACGACCGCCGCGGCGACGGCCTCGGCGCGCTCGGAAAGGGTTTCGATCGAAGCCGTCATCGGGACACGCTCCTCTGTTCGTCGGTCGCGACGAGAGCGTAGCGGCTCTCCTTGCGCGGCAGGCCGAGATGATCGCGCAGCGTCCGTCCCGGCAGATCGCGCGAGTAGCGCCCTCGCGCCTCCAGCGCCGGAACGACAAGACGGACGAAATCATCTAGCCCTTCCGCCGTGACCGGGAAACCAAGAATGAAGCCGTCGGCGGCGCCCTCATCGATCCAGCGCAGCATTTCGTCGGCGATTTTTTCGCCCGTCCCGATGAAGGTCGGCTTCGGCGTCGCGACGGAGAACGCGACCTCGCGTAGCGTCAGCCCCTCCCGCCGCGCCCGCGTCTTGATAGCATCGGTCGTCGAACGAAACCCTTCCTTGCCGATGTCTCCGAGATCCGGGAAAGGCGCGTCCGGATCATATTGCGCGAAATCGTGGTGGTCGAAGAAGCGGCCGAGATAGACGAGCGCCTCCTCTATGCCCAGAAGATCGCGAATGGCCTGATATTTCGCGTCGGCTTCCACTTCGCTCTCGCCGATGATCGGCCCAGCGCCGGGGAAAATCAGGACATCGTCACGGCGACGACCGTGAGCGACGGCGCTTTCCCTCACCTTCTCGGAAAAAGCGCGGGCCTCTTCGAGCGACGCCGCCACCGTGAACGCGGCGTCGGCATATTTGCCGGCGAGCGCTATTCCGGCGTCCGACGCGCCGGCCTGGAAAATCACCGGCTGCCCCTGCTCCGAGCGTCCCACATTCAGCGGACCGGCGACTTTGAAAAAGCGTCCCTCATGGTCGAGCCGATGAAGCATTTGTGGATCGAAGAAACGTCCCGTCACGCGGTCGCGCACAAAGGCGTCGTCGTCCCAGCTGTCCCAGAGACCTTGCGCGACGGCGAGATATTCGTCGGCGATCTGATAGCGCAGCGCATGCTCGGGATGAGATTTCCCATAGTTCTTCGCGCTGCCCTCCAGCGGCGAGGTCACGACATTCCAGCCGGCGCGTCCGCCGCTGATCAAATCGAGCGAGGCGAATTGCCGGGCGATCGTGAAAGGTTCGGAATAGGTCGTCGAGACGGTGCCGGCGAGACCGATCTTCGACGTGCGCGCGGCGAGCGCGGAAAGGATCGTCAGCGGCTCGAAGCGGTTGAGGAAATGCGGCAGCGACTGTTCCGTGATGTAGAGGCCGTCCGCCACGAAAACGAAGGCGACGCCATTGTCTTCCGCCTTCTGGACGGTCTCGATGGTGAAATCGAGATCGACGCTGGCGTCTGCTGGTCCACTCGGGTGACGCCAGGAATTCATATTGGCGCCGGCGCCATGCAGCATCAAGCCGAATCTGATGGGCTTCTCGCTCATGCGGTCTCCGGGCTGGAAGAGAACGTCCCGGCGATCAGCTCGATCGAGACGAGGCGCTCGTGGAAATCCGCGATCGGCGTATCCAGGATGAATTCGTTCACGCCGTAGCGATCGGCGAGGGCTTCGAGCTCGCGCCGCACGCGACCCGGCGCCCCGAAGACGACGAGCGGGTGAATTTCCTCGGCGCGATAGTCCTGCTCGGAAAGCCCCGCCTGGCGAGCGAATTCGGCGGCGAGTTCGAGCGACGGCAGATTGACGGATCGTCCGTCGGCAAAATGAACCTTGTAGAGACTCGGGGCGCCGACGCGACACTCCGCCTTTTCCTGCGTCTCGGCCGCGAACGCCTGGATGGCGAGCAGAGCCTGCCGCCCCGCGATGCGGCGGTAGGCCTCGAGCGAGCGCGCGAGCGTCTCGGGATCGCCGTTGAAATGGCCGGCGTAGGCGAAAAGCCAACCACGTCGCGCGGCGAGTTCGGCGCTCGCGGGGCCGCCGCCGAGCAGAATGCGCTGCGGCGGCTCCGGCGGAACGGGCGTTGCGAGGAGGCCGGCGAACGCGTGATCCTCCGGCAGCGCGCCGTAGAGACATGCCTCCAGCTCGATGAGCCGGGCCTCGAAATCGGCGTCGTCCGGGCGCTGCTGCAAGGCTCGAGTGGAATAAGGCAGGCCGCCGGGCGCCTTGCCGACGCCGAGATCGACGCGCCCCGGCGCCAGCGCCGCGAGTGTTTTGAAAACCTCCGCGACCTTATAGGGACTGTAATGCTGGAGCATCACGCCGCCGGAGCCGACGCGGATACGCGAGGTGTGGGCGAGGATATGGGCGGCGACG
The DNA here is from genome assembly GCF_000379125.1 of Methylosinus sp. LW4. NCBI lineage: Bacteria > Pseudomonadati > Pseudomonadota > Alphaproteobacteria > Hyphomicrobiales > Methylocystaceae > Methylosinus > Methylosinus sp. LW4. The sequence goes on from NZ_KB900627.1 coordinate 640,562, forward strand.
ATCTCCGGCGCGGAGCTCGCGAGCAATTTGGCGCCATGATGCTCGGCGAGCCAGAACCGATGATAGCCGAGCTCATCCGCGCGCTTGGCCATTGCGATCGTGTGGCGAAGCGCTTCCGCCGTCGTCGCTCCCTCGGCGACGGGGCTCTTGTCCAAAATGGAGAGTGAATAGGACATGGCGATGAAGAGCCGAAGCGGGCGGGGCGCTTCCCGATAAATCCATATTATCGACCAGATTAATATATTCAAGGTCCGGCGGCGCTGTCCAGCGCTCGGGCGAGATCGTCGAAAAGATCGGAGGCGGCTTCGATGCTCGTCGAGAGATCGTCTGGAACCGGCGTTCCCGGTGCGCACCGACGACGAGCGCTACTGCCTCTCGATCTGGTCGAAGAATCTGTTCGACCAGCGCTACATCACGGGCTGGTCGCCGGGCAGCTCGACGACGGCGACCACCGTCACTCTGCAGGATTTTCCGCGCACGATAGGCGGAACCTTGCTAGTGAAGCTCGATTGAACGGGGCGTCCGATGCGTGACTCGGCCGCCGCCGCTATGAGCGGCTCACACCATAAAGCCGCCGGCTTTGTCGGGGGATACTTACTAAGATAGATAAACAGAGGGAATTCGAGGATGCCGTGCCACAAGATCTGACGCAGGCTTCAGCGAGCGAGCTGATCGCCGCTTATCGTTCGAAGGCCGTCTCGCCTGTCGAGGTCGCAACGGCGACATTGACGCGGATCGCCGATCTGCAGCCTCATTTCAACGCCTATCGCGCCGTCGACGTGGAGGCGGCGCTGGCGCTGGCCAGAGCTTCCGAGGCGCGCTGGCGGACAGGCGCGCCACTCGGGCTCCTCGACGGAGTTCCCGTCGGTTTCAAGGACCTGCTCAATGTGAAGGGGTTTCCGACGCGTAAGGGAAGCCTCGCGACGCCGGACGCTGTCCAGCAGGCCGATTCCCCGCCTGCAGCGCGCCTCCGCGAATCGGGCGCCGTCATATTGGGCAAGACCCAGACAGCCGAGTTCGGCCTCAAAGGCCTCACGGAGACGAAGCTCGCAGGCGTGACGCCCAATGCCTGGGATCGGCAATATGTGAGCGGCGGCAGCAGCGGCGGCGCCGGCGTCGCGGCCGCTCTCGGCCTCGGGCCATTGCAGGTGGCGACGGATGGGGGCGGCTCCATCCGCAACCCGGCGGCGATCAATGGCGTTTTTGGGTTCAAGCCAACCTTCGGCCGCGTCGCCGGCTATCCGCACAATGGTTCGCTGTTCCACATCGGCCCCATCACGCGCACGGTGACCGACGCCGCCCTGCTGTTGAATGTCATCGCCCAGCCGGATGCGCGCGATTGGACGAGCCTGCCCAGCGACGGGCGCGATTGGACCGCCGGCCTCGACGGCGGCGTGAAGGGACTACGGGTCGCCTATAGCCGCACGCTCGGCTATATCCAGGTCGATCCGGGCGTCGCCGCCGTCGTCGACCGCGCGGTGGCGCGCCTCGCCGAGCTCGGCGTTATCGTCGAAGAGGCCGATCCTGGCTTCTCGGACCCGTCGGCGATCATCGACGCGATCAACGCCGAGCGGGCGATCCGCCTGCGCCGCGATATCGGCGACGCCGGACTGGGCCTCATCGATCCGGGGATCCGCAAGCGCGTCGAGCGGCTGGAGCGCCAAACGCTCGCAGAGATCGTCGAGGCCAATGAGCGGCGCACCGAGCTCGGCATTCAGTTGCGCCGGTTCCACGAGAAATACGATCTGCTGGTGACGCCCGTGCAGTCCAAGCCCGTTCCGCGCGTCGGGACGGCGCCGGAGACGCCCTTCGCCTTCCCGTTCAACATCACGCAGCAGCCGGCCGCCTCCGCGCCCGCGGGCTTCGACAATAATGGCCTGCCGGTCGGGCTCCATATCGTCGGGCCGCAATTCGGCGACGCGACGGTGCTACGTTTCGCAAGGGCGTTCGAAAAGCTCCAGCCTTTCCCGACGCCGCATCTCGAGTCGCTGGGCCGTCTCTGAGGCTAGGCGGATCAGCGTGCGGAGGAGTCGATGAGATGGATCGACCAGCGGGCAATCTTGCGCACGTCGGGGTCCGGATCCTCGGCCAGGCGCCCGAGGATCGGCAGGGCGTCGGCGTGGCGGATTTCGCCGAGGGCGGCGGCGACTTCCTTGCGCAGATTGCTCACGGCATGCGTCGCCAGCGCGCCGAGCGCCGCAATCGCTTCGACCGCCGCCGCGCGCCCGAGAGAGCGGGCCGCCTCGAGGGCGACCTGCCAGCTTTCGTCCGACAGCGCATGAATTAGCCCGGCCTCGGCGCCCGTGGCCCGGACTTTTCCGGCGAGAGCGGCGGCCGCCTCTCGCACGCGCCAATGCGAGTCGTCGAGGCCGGCGAGTACCGCCTCGAGAATAGCAGGGGCCGGCGCAAAGGCGAGCGACGCCAGAGCGGCCCGCCGCACGTCGAAATGATCGTCGCGGACGGCGTGGATCAGCGCCGGCGTCGTCGTCTCGTCCTTCAAATAGGCCAGCGCGCCGATCGCCTCCCGCCGCACCTGGGCGTCCTCATCCTTGAGCGCGCGTAGGGCGGGCGTCAGCGTCGCCGCGACGCGCAGACCGCGCAAGCCCCGCCAGGCTGCAGCACGAACATCCGCCCGCTCATGACCGACGAGCGCGAGAAGGGGCGCGGCCGCCTCCGGCGCACGAAACTGACGAAGGCTGGAGTCGGCCACGGCGGCGACCTCGGCGTCCGCGTCGAGAAGGGCGGCCGCCAGAGCATTCGCCGCCGCCGCCCCGTCGAATTGCTCGAGCCCCCCGGCCGCCGCCCGCCTCACGCCCGGATGCACGTCGCGCAACGCTTGGATAAGCAGCGCTTCGCCCGCCGGCTCGCCGCTCTCGGCGAGATCCATGATCGCGATGCGTCGCTCATCCGCATCCTCGCTTCCGAAGCGCTCGGCGATGTCGGCGAGATCGATTCCTTGCTCTTCGAAAATGCCGTCGCGCGCCATCGCCGTCACCGCAGAAGATAGGGAATCGACACGGTGATCGCCTTCGTCGGGCAGTCGAGCTCGCAGGGCAGGCAATACCAGCATTCGTCATATTTCATATGCGCTTTTCCCGTCGCCGGATCGATGCGCAGAACGTCGAGCGGACAGACGTCGACGCAGATGGTGCAGCCCTTGTCGGCGATGCATTTCTCAAGGTCGACCACGACGGGAAATTCGGAAGGGTTCTCGGCGAAAGACATGGAAGGCCTCAGCTTCGCGCTTCTATGCGCAGACGGTTATAGGCGTCGCGCTCCGTCGCCTCCACCGGCACGACATAAGGATCGACCGCACGCCTGCGACAAGCGATGGCGCCCTTCGCATCCTTATAGAGCTGCACATGGCAGAACCAATCCTCGTCGTTGCGATCCGGATAGTCGAGACGATAATGATACAGTCCCCAGCGGCTCTCCTTGCGATAGAGCGAGGCGGCCGCCGCCATCTCCGCGCAATCGAGGATCGAATGCACCTCGAGCGCCCGCATGAGCTCATGCGCGTCGCGCGCGACGATGCGTTGCAAATCCGCGCGAATTTCGGCGAAGCGCTTTTGCGCGATCTCATATTTGCGCGGGGACTTAGGGGGCTGGAGATAATCGTTGACGAAGCGCCGTATCTTATATTCGACCTGATTGGCCGGCAGGCCCTTCTCATTGCGCAGCGACGCCCGGGTGCGTAATCGCTCAGCCTCGATTTGCGCCGGATCGCAATCGGCGAGATCGACCTCGCGCGCATATGCCGCCGCATGTTCTCCCGCGATCGCGCCATTGACGAAGGCACCAAGCATGTAATTATGCGGCACGCTCGCCATGTCGCCCGCCGCATAAAGTCCCTCGACCGTCGTGCGCGCGAATTCGTCGACCCACACGCCCGAAGCGCTGTGGCCGGAGCAGAAGCCGATCTCCGATATGTGCATCTCGACCATGTCGCGGCGATAATCCGTGCCGCGCCCCGCGTGAAATTGCTTGCGTGAGGGACGTTCGACCTCGTGCAGAATCCCTTCGACCTCGGCGATGGTCTCTGGCGCGAGATGGTCGAATTTGAGAAATACGGGGCCGCTCCCGCTCTGGAGCTCGCGATAGAACTCCAGCATCATCTGTCCCGACCAATAGTCGGATTCGATGAAGCGCTCGCCGCGGCTGTTCGCCGTGTAGGCGCCGAACGGCCTTCCGACATAGGCGCAGGCGGGGCCATTATAGTCCTTGATGAGCGGATTGATCTGGAAGCATTCGAGATTGGTCAATTCGGCGCCGGCGTGGAACGCCATCGCATAGCCGTCGCCGGAATTGGCGGGGTTCTCATAGGTTCCCCAGAGATAGCCGGAGGCCGGCAGGCCGAGGCGCCCCGCTGCGCCGGCCGCGAGAATCACCGCCTTGGCGCGTATGACCAGCAGCTCGGCGCTACGGCTGTTGACGGCGATCGCGCCCGCGACGCGTCCGTCCTTCGCCGTGAGCAGGCGCGTCGCCATGAAGCGGTTGGAGATCAGCACCTGCGCCTTGCGCAATTGCCTGTAGAGAATCTTCTTGACCGAGCCGCCTTCCGGCATCGGCAACACATAGGTCCCCAGATGATGGACCTTCTTCACATCGTAATCGCCATTCTCGTCCTTGAGGAATTTGACGCCCCATCGGTCGAGCTCGCAGATCATGTCGAAGGAGCGCTCGGCATAGGCGAGCAGCGCCTTCTGATAGACGATCCCATCGTTCGCTATGGTGATCTCGCGGACATATTGCTCGGGGCTGGCGAAGCCCGGGATGACCGCATTGTTGAGTCCGTCCATGCCGATTGCGATGGCGCCGGAACGTTTCACATTGGCCTTCTCGAGCAGAACGACCTTCAGCGCCGGATTTGCCGCCTTCGCCTTATAGGCGGCGAGCGGCCCGGCGGTTCCACCCCCTATGACGAGCACATCGGCCTCATAGACAGCGTCGGCGTCGTCGATATGGCTCACTCGCCCCCCTTCTCGTGTTTTCCGCCCGCCTCGGGCGGTTTGCTTTTTCTTCGCCCTTTAGTTTATATTTTTTATATGCTTCAGACCAGCGGCAATCCGAGACCGGCCGACGACGCCCGACTTTCGTCGCCGCAGACCGGGGCGGGAAGGGGGCGGGTCGAATTGCGAGGCGTCTCGATCTCGTTCGGAGCGGGCGCAGGCCTCTCAGAGCTGAGCCTCACGATCGAGCCCGGCGAATTCCTCTGCCTCCTCGGCCCTTCGGGCTGCGGCAAATCGACGGCGCTCAATGCGATCGGCGGTTTCGTCGCTCCGTCCGCCGGCACTGTCTCGGTCGACGGCGCGACCGTGCGCGGGCCAGGGCCCGACCGAGGCATAGTGTTTCAGCACTATTCGCTTTTTCCGTGGAAGACGGCGCAGGACAATGTCGCCTTCGGCCTGCGCATGCAGGGCGCCTCGCGCGTCGAAGCGCGCCGCGCCGCGCGCGACTATCTCGCCGCCGTCGGGCTCGCACGCTTCTCTCAGGACTATCCGGCTATGCTCTCCGGGGGCATGCAGCAACGCGTCGCCATCGCCCGGGCGCTCGTCAATCGCCCGGCCGTGCTGCTCATGGATGAGCCCTTCGGCGCGCTCGACGCGCAAACGAGAGCCCTCATGCAGGAGCATCTCCTCGAGCAATGGCGCGAGGTCGGCAACACAGTCGTTTTCGTCACGCATGATGTGGACGAGGCCTTGTTTCTCGGCGATCGGGTCATTGTCTTGAGCGCGGCGCCGGGGCGAGTCCTGCTCGATATGAGGGTCGAGCTGCCGCGACCCCGGCCACGAGAGATTTATGCGAGCGCGGACTTCATCGAGGCCAAGGCCCGCTGTCTCGAGCTGATCCGGCGGGAAAGCCGCCGCGCCTTCGAGAAATCGGACGCGCTCCCATGACCGATGCGCGCACACTGTCGCACAGCGCGCCGAAGGATGGCGGCGAGGCCGGCGCAGCCGGGTCTTCCCGCGCGTCTCGTCCCTCGCGCCGATGGGCCTTGCGCATCTCGTCGATCGCCGCTCTCGTCCTGCTCTGGCAATTCGCGTCGGCCGCCAAGCTCCGGCTACCCTTCGTTTCCTTCGCCTTCCTTCCCGCGCCCACCGAGGTCGCGGAGGCGTTCCTCGAGCTTATTTCCTCGGGAAAGCTCCTGTCGCATATAGAGGCGAGCGTCGCCCGCGTGCTCGCCGGCTATCTGCTGGCGGCGGTCGTCGGAGTGGCGCTGGGCGTGGTGATCGCGCGCAAGCGCATGTTCGAAGACCTCTTGCTGCCGGCGTTGGAGCTGGCGCGGCCCATTCCCGCCGTCGCCTGGATACCGCTCGCTATTCTGATGTTTCCGTCGTCGGAAGCCTCGATGATCTTCATCACCTTCACCGGCGCCTTGTTCCCGATCCTGCTCAATTCCATAGATGCGATCCGCGAGGTGGATGGCCGGCTGATCGCTTCGGCGCGCTCGCTCGGCGCGCGCGAAGCGACCATCATCCGCGAGGTCATTCTACCAGGCGCTCTGCCCGGCGTCTTCACCGGGCTCTCGATCGGCATGGGAACATCCTGGTTCTGTCTGGTGACCGCGGAAATGATCTCGGGGCAGCTCGGCGTCGGCTACTACACTTGGGAATCGTACACGCTTCAAAATTACCCGGACATCGTGGTCGGGATGCTGATCATTGGCGCTCTCGGCTGGGCGAGCAGCGCCGCCGTGCGAGCCCTCGGCGCGCTCGCCATGCCGTGGCGTCGCGAGCATTGAGAAACGCGAGGCGCGCGGACGCGCAAACGAAGGAACGAGACCGACATGCGGATATTGCGCCTCTGGCTGCTGCCGACTTTCCTCGTGGCGCTGTCGAATCCGTTGGCCGCAGAGACGATCCGCATCGCGATCGGCGTGCAGGATACGACGATCAATTGCGCGGCCGGCGGACTGCTCATTCGCGAGCTCGGCCTTCTGGATCGCTATCTGCCACGCGAGGGAAAGTACAAGGGCGCGACCTATGACGTTCAGTGGAAGAACTTCACAAGCGGCGCGCCCATCACCAATGAGATGGTTGCGGGCAAGCTCGACTTCGGCGTGATGGCGGATTTCCCCGGAGCGCTCAACGGCGTCGCCTTCAAGAAGGCCGGCAAGCGCAGCAAGTTCATCGCCGTCTTGTCGGGCAGCGTGCGCGGCAGCGGCAATGGCGTCGTCGTGCCGACCGGGTCCCATGCACAATCTCTCTCCGATCTGAAGGGAAAGACGATATCGGTTCCCTTCGCCTCGACCGCGCATGGCATGCTGTTGCGCGCGATCGCCGATCTCGGCTGGAATCCGGACAAGGACGTGAAGATCATCGCGCAGGCGCCCGAGGTGGCGGGCGCGGCGTTGCAGAGCGGGCAGATCGACGCCCACGCCGATTTCGCGCCCTTCGCCGAGCTGTTTCCCTATCGCGGTGTGGCGCGAAAAATCTTCGACGGCGCGCAGGCGGGCGTGCCGACGTTTCATGGCGCGCTCGTCGACGCCGATTACGCCGATCGCTATCCAGAAGTCGTGGTCGCCTATCTCCGCGCCGTGATAGAAGCGACGCGCCTGCTCACGGCGGAGCCGGAGAGATACAGCGAGCTGATCGCCAAGGTGACGGGCGTGGACGCGCCGGTCGTCTATCTGTTCCACGGTCCCTTCGGCTTGCAGACGCGCGCCCTCGCATGGAAAAAAGAGTTTCGACAGGATGTCGCGACGTCGATCGACACGCTGCGGCTGCTCAAGCGCGCCGACTCGGGGCTCGATCTCGATACGTTCATCGACGACGTCTTCATCCGCCGAGCGTCGAAGGAGGCCGGCGTCGACTATGAATCGCTACTCGCGGAGGAAGCTCCTTCGCCGATCTTCACGGACTCGTCGACAGGAAAGCAGATCGACGACGTCTCGCGTTCGGCTGAGCTCTGGCTGAGAGACGAAGCCAGAGCTCGCAGATACGCCTCCCTTGCGAGCGCATTGCGCGCGCTCGGCGATTTCGAGCGACAAGGGAAGGCCGCGCGCGCGGTCTACGCTTGGGATCGCGTGAGCGGCGCCAAGATCTTTGCGGATCGCGCATGGTTCGTGAGGGAGAGCGATGGTCGATTGAGCGCCTATCTGTCGAAAGACGCAGCCTCCGATTTCGCCGCCCGCGCGAACGCCGCCGTGTTGGATGTCACCGAGGCGAAGTCGAAGGTAGTCGGGGTCCAGAACGCGCGTTGAACGGCGCCGCGCGCCAAAATCGATCGACCATCGACTAGGTCGATGGAGAGGTTTCCGCCAAGCGGAAATTCAAAGCCTATCCGATCGCCAATTTTCATATCGACATCGCCGAAGTGCGCACCGCCGAAGGCAAGCTTTACATGTTCGTGGCGATCGACCGAACCTCGAAGTTCGCTTTCGTCGAACTGCGGGACAGGCACAATGCGAATCGCCGCCGACTTTCTGTTCGCGCTGATCAAAGCCGTTCCTTACAAAATCCACACGGCGCTCTCCGATGAATTCATTTCACCGATCCGGCCGGCGGGACCTGGACCCCGCTTGAAATTCGGCAAATGCTCGCCGACGGGAAGCTGTTCCGAGCGCGTGAACCGCACGATCAAGGATCGCGACGATGAAGCGTTCCTTCTATGAAACACATACCGAGCTGCGCACGCACCTCGCCGACTTCGTCGCAGCATACAATTTTGTGCGCAGATTGAAGACGCTCAAAGGCCTCACGCCTTACGTATTCATCTGCAATCTCTGGACGAACGAGCCGGAGAGATTCGTCCTCGATTCGCTCCACCAGATGCCGCACCGTCGCCTCGAGACCGAATCGACGCAGAATCGGCTGCGCGCAGTGATGTCCGGCGCGCACGGCTATGCCGTCGTGATTGAGAGCCTTCCCAACGTCCTCGACGCGATACCCATCCAGAACGAAGGAAAGCACGCTCGCCTTCTCGGCGGCCGTTCCGATGAGGATCAGCCCGGGAATCGAGCGCATTCGCTCTGTAGCGAAGCTCAAGAGCTCTTGCTCGTAGTGCTCGATAAGCGCCAAGCCGATCGCGTCGACATAATCGATTGCGGCGCCGAGGCCGACTGCATCGGCTATCGAGCCGGTGCCGGCTTCGAAGCGGTCGGGAGATCCTCGGTAAATCGTGCTCTCGAAAGTCACATCGGCGATCATGTTGCCGCCGCCCTGCCACGGCGGCATTTGTTCGAGAACGTCACGCTTTCCATAGAGAGCGCCAATCCCCGTCGGAGCGAAAAGCTTGTGGCCGGAGAACACATAGAAGTCGCAATCGATTTCCTGCACGTCGACCGCCATGTGTGGAACGGCTTGCGCGCCGTCGACGAGCACTCTCGCGCCATGCCGATGCGCCATCGCGGTCATCTCGCGTGCGGGCGTGATCGTTCCGAGAGCGTTCGAGACCTGCGAGACAGAATCGATTCGCGTGCGTTGGCCGAGCAGGCTTTCATATTGGTCGAGGATGATCTGCCCGCGATCGTCGACCGGAGCGACACGCAGCTTCGCGCCTTTCTCTGCGCAGAGCTGTTGCCACGGCACGATATTGGCATGATGCTCGAGCCATGTAATGACGATTTCGTCGTCCTCTCTTATATTGCGCCGTCCCCATGATTGCGCGACGAGATTGATCGCCTCTGTCACGCCGCGAACGAAGACCATATCTTCGACCGACGGCGCGTTCAGAAAGCGTCGCACCTTCTCACGTGCGCATTCGTAGGCGTCGGTCGCGCGCGCGGCGAGCGCATGTGCGCCGCGATGAATTTTGGAGTTCTCATATTCATAGAAATGAGCCAGCCGATCGATGACGAACTGAGGCTTCTGCGTCGTCGCGGCATTGTCCAGCCAGACCAGCGGCCTGCCATGCACCTGCTGCTGGAGAATTGGAAAATCGCGTTTGATCGCATCAGGGTCGAACGGATGCGCCGCTGGAGCGGGATCCGGCGCAAGTCGTGGCTGAAAGCTCGGCTGCTCGCCGTTGTGCGCCGAGACCTCTGGAGTGGCCCAGAGGCGCTCGACGCCAATGGCTCGGCTGTCGGCATGCTCGAGAAAATAATAGGCGTCGTCGCCGGTCGGGCCAGCGGGGCCAGAGCCCGGGATATGCGGCACTTCGGAAGCGGTTTGCCCCGGCGCAGAGGGCGCGCCGTCGAAGCGACGTCGCAACGATGGAGCGGATCGACGGCCGATCGAGTCGACGTACGAGGAGTGTCTAGCGCCGTATAGGATTGGCGATAAGATGCAAGGACGTCAGTCGCGGGGACATCCGCGAATGACACGCCCGACGATCCGAATGGCGCCGCCGCCGGGAGCGCCTTCGGATCGACTAATTTAGTCGAGTTCGGCGCGCGCGACGACGTCAACGCGTCGATCGTCCCCGGCGCAGTATCTTCACCCGGAAAATTCGCGGACGTCATCCTCTCGCCCGGAATGGCGCCGGGGACTATCCCGATCGACAGCGGTGTGACGTGAGTCGGCGGGACGCGCTCGACGAGGTCCGGGAAAAATTGTCGAACGTCGAAGGAATCGGATTCGAACGCGCCGACCGAGGCTCCCGGCTGCAGCGCGTCCGGGACGCCGGGATAAATCGCCGTAGGATCGAAGCGAGCGTGGGCCGGCGCGATCGAGACGTTCGGCGTCGGAACGACCGATGGAATGGTGGTAGGCGGCAAATCGGGCGGCCCGTAGGGCGGACGCGCAGGGATGAAAGGCGCAACTGTCGTCACCACCGAGGGCGCCGGCGCAATCGTGGGATCTGGAGGCGCCACAGGGATACCGGACGAGCGATCCGCGTGATGCTCGCTGATCGGCTTCCCTTCAAAGAAAATGTTGGCGAGTTTCGCGATGACGCTCGCATCGGGCAAGAAAATCGCCTGATCGCCGAGCGCGTCCCGATCGGATGGGCCTGGGAACGGCGCATTCGACGTCATCGCTGCGCCTGCTCACGCGTAAGTAAAGGGATATTCGTGGTATTTGCCGACCTCGACGTCTTCGAGCACGCCGAGCGCGTCATGAGTGAGCACCGCCGCCGAGCAATAGAGCGAGATCAGATAGGATGCGATGGCCTTGCGGTTGATGCCCATGAAGCGCACCGACAAGCTCGGCGCCACTTCTCCCGGAATACCCGGTTGGAACAGACCGATGACGCCTTGTTTCTTTTCTCCTGTGCGCAGCAGCAGAATATTGGTCTTCCCCGTGCCGTCGATGTAGAGCTTGTCGCTCGGCACCAGAGGGATTCCACGCCAGGTCACGAACGCCGAACCGAACAACGTGATCGTCGCCGGCGGAACGCCGCGGCGCGTCGCTTCGCGGCCGAAGGCCGCAATGGCGCGCGGATGGGCGAGGAAAAAGGCCGGCTCTTTCCACACCTTCGTGATCAGCTCATCGAGATCGTCCGGGGTCGGCGCGCCGGTCCGGGTCTTGATCTTCATCGATGGATGCGCGTTTGCGAGGAATCCGTATTCGAAATTGTTGATGAGCTCGCTCTCCTGCTTCTCCTTCACTTTTTCCGTGAGGAGCCGCACCTGCTCTTGAATTTGATCATAAGGGTGATTGTAGAGGTCGGAGACGCGGGTCTGCACGTCGAGTACGGTCGTCACGGCGTTCATCGAATATTCGCGCGGAGCCTCTTCATAGGGGATATAGGTTTCCGGCAGGTCCTCATCCGTATCCCGACGCGGGCTGCACTCGACGTCGGCGTCGGTCAGGGCGATCGCCTCCTTGACGCGGTTCAGGCGATAAATGCCGGCTTCGACCGGAGTCCATGGCAGGAGAGACACCAGCCATCGCGGCGTGATGCCCGACCATTGCGCTCGCGTCTTAGTGGCGTTGGCGAGCTGGCGTGCGGCGGCTTCGCTCAAAGTTCGCCGAGCATCGTGTTCGTCGTTCATGTGACGCGTCCCTATTTAATGAGAACCGCACGATCGTCCAATTAGATCGCAATCCGAGGACGGCAATCACTTTGCATAGCCTCGCAACGTCGACAGCCATGTGAAGCTGACAGCTTCGTCTCAGTCCGCGCCCGCAGATTTTGGAACGACGCGGACGGACAGAACGCCGTCCAGCCGTCTAATGGCGTCCAGCGTCCCGGTCGGAGTCTCTGCGTCGAGATCGACGAGCGTATAGGCATATTCGTCACGCGACTTGTTCAAGAGATTTTCGATGTTGAGGCTCGCCACGGCAAGAGCGGAGGAAATCTGGCTCACCATGCCCGGAGTGTTTCGATTGGCGATCGCCAAGCGCGAACGACCCGCGCGCGGCAATGTGACACGCGGAAAATTCACGGAATTGCGTATCTCGCCGTTTTCCAGAAAGTCGACGATGGAATCGGCGACGGACGCAGCGCAGTTCGCCTCGGCCTCGGCGGTGGCGGCGCCGAGATGAGGCAACGCGATCGCGCGCGGTCGATCTAGGATGGCGCGCGTCGGAAAGTCTGTGACATAGGCGCGCAGCGCGCCCGAATCGAGAGCTGCGCAGAGCGCCGCCTCGTCTATGACGCCCGCTCGCGAAAAGTTGATGAGGATCGCTCCGCGGTTCATCAGCGCGAGACGCGAGGCGTCGATGAAGTGGACGTTGTGCTCGTCCAGTGGGATATGAAGCGTGACGATGTCCGCTCTCGCCAAAAGATCGTCGAGGCTCATGACGCCGATCACATCGGGGGAGAGCTTCCACGCGCGATCGACGCCGAGCGATGGATCAAAGCCATAGACGCGCATCCCGAGAGCGATCGCGGCATTTGCGACCAGGCCGCCGATAGCCCCCAATCCGAGAATGCCAAGCTTCTTGCCTGTCAGCTCGAATCCGTCGAATTGGGCTTTTCCGCTTTCAACCTGCTTCGCGAGGCCCGCATCGTCGCCCTCGAGATTTCGAGCGAAATCCCACGCGGCGACGATATTGCGAGAGGCGAGCAGAATGGCGGCTATGGTCAGCTCCTTGACGGCGTTCGCATTCGCGCCCGGCGCGTTGAACACGGGAATGCCGCGCCGCGAGCATTCCTCGACGGGAATATTGTTCACCCCGCTCCCCGCGCGGCCGATCGCGAGAACCGAATTCGGGATCGGTGCGCCGCGCAAATCAAAGGAGCGTAGGAGAATAGCGTCCGGCCGAGCGCTTTCCTTCTCGATATGGTATCGACCCTGTGGCAGCCAGGGGAGAATATCGGCGGCGACGCCGTCACGAGCCAATATTTGGAACATGGGCTATCCCCATCGCTTCTCGAAGTCGAGCATGAACGAGATCAATGTCTCGACGCCTTCCTCGGGCATCGCATTGTAGATGCTCGCGCGCATTCCGCCGACCGAACGATGTCCTTCGAGAGAGACGAGGCCGGCGTCGGCCGCGGCGGCGAGGAAGCTCTTGTCGCGGTTCGCATCGGCGAGACGAAAAGGCGCGTTCATGCGCGAACGGACCGCCGGATCGATGAAATTGGAATAGAATGGCGACGCGTCGATCGCGGCATAGAGCCTCGAAGCCTTGCGAATGTTGCGCCGTTCGATGGCTTCGACTCCGCCTTGCTCGGCGAGCCATTCCAGCATCAGGCCGGCCATGTACCAGGCATAGGTCGGCGGAGTGTTGACCATCGATCGCTCGTCCGCTTGCCGACGATAGTCGAATATCGATGGCGTTCCAGGCAGCGGCCGGCCGATCATATCCTCCCGCACGATGACGACGGCGAGACCGGCGAGACCGAGATTTTTCTGCGTGCTCGCATAGATCAGCGCGAATTGAGTCACGTCTATCGGGCGAGATAGAAGATTCGACGACATGTCGACGACGAGCGGCACGTCGTCCACTCTCGGCGCCTCGTGAAACTCCACTCCGCCGATGGTTTCATTGGCGGTATAATGCAGATAGGCCGCCGTCGGATCGAACCGCCACGACGCCTGCGGCGGGATCGTGGCGAAGCCGCCGTCTCGCGAGCTCGCAGCCACGCCCACGTCGGCGAAGAGCTTTGCTTCGTCGATTGCCTTGCGAGACCAATAGCCGGTTTCGATATAAGCGGCCTTGGTTTTGCCGCGCAGGAGATTCATCGGCGCCGCCGCGAATTGCCCAGTCGCGCCGCCTGCGAGGAAAAGGACCTTGTAATTGGAAGGAACGGCCAGCGCCGCGCGCAGGGCCGCCTCGGCTTTCTCGGCGATGCCGATGAAATCGGCGCCGCGATGGCTCATCTCCATCGGCGTTACGCCGCTCGATCTCCACCCGCGCAGCTCCTCCCGCGCGCGCTCCAGCACCGAGGCGGGAAGCATGGCGGGACCTGGACTAAAATTGTAGACTTTTCGCATCGCTTCCTCCTTCCACAGATTGCGGAACGACGCGCGCGGCGTGGTTGAGCCATCAAATCCCGCCGCCCTCTTCGAAGGCCTCGCTGCGGGACTTGGCCTGAGTGATGTTGCTTCCAGGCGGCACGCTTTGCGTGAGCCACACATTGCCGCCGATGGCCGAGCCGCGGCCGATTGTAATTCTGCCCAGCACCGTTGCGCCGGCGTAGATCACGACATCGTCCTCCAGAATGGGGTGGCGCGGATAGTCTTTCGCCAGGGCGCCGTGCTCGTCGACCTGGAATCGCTTCGCTCCGAGCGTCACAGCCTGATAGAGTCGCACGCGCCGGCCGATGATCGACGTCTCGCCGATCACGACGCCGGTGCCGTGATCGATGAAGAAGCTCTCGCCGATCTCCGCGCCCGGATGAATGTCGATGCCGGTCTGCGAATGGGCGGTTTCCGATATGATCCGCGCGAGCAGCGGCGCCTTCAGGCGAAAGAGCTCGTGTGCGAGGCGATGACGGATGACAGCGGCGAGGCCTGGATAACAGAATACGACCTCGTCCAGGCTTTTTGCCGCCGGGTCGCCCTCGAAGGCCGCGCGAATGTCGGTATCGAGCAGCGCGCGCACTTTTGGAAGGCGCGCGGCGAATTGCCGCGCAATCTCACGTGATTCGGTAATCGGTTCGGCGCCCCTCGAGCCGACGACATTCGCCAGGACGAGCTCGCGGCGAATTTGTTCCCGCAACGTCCGCATAGCCAAGTCGAGTGTGTAGGCGACGAAGCTGTCGGCGCCGTCCTCGGTCAAGCCGGCCGGCCCGAAGTGACGAGGGAAAAGCGTCGCGATCAATCCGTCGACCACGCCGACGACCGCATCGCGGGACGGAAGTTCCGGCAGAGCCGCATCGTGATATCGGCTATTGTACGACGCGCGGCGCAGTTCACGCAGTTCGGCAACGATTTCGTTCGAGCTCGTGCTCATTTGGCCAGTCCCTTCTCATCGAAAAGGCCCTCGAACAGAGTCGTGCTGAGGTAGCGTTCTCCGGAATCCGGCAAAATGGCTACAATAATCTTGCCGCGATTATCGGGACGCGACGCCAAGCGAACCGCAACGGCCGCGGCGGCGCCGCTCGAAATACCCGAGAGAATCCCCTCCTCGCGGGTGAGCCGGCGCGCATAATCGATCGCCTCCTCGTTCGTAACCTGCTCGATCTCGTCCACCAGCGACAAATCCAGAACGCCCGGGACAAATCCTGCGCCGATTCCCTGGATTTTGTGAGGGCCTGGCTGAAGCGGCAGGCCGGCGCGGCGTTGCGTGAGCACCGGGCTCGCCGAAGGCTCGACGGCGACGGACACGATGTTCTTGCCGCGATCCCGTTTGATGAAGCGCGACACGCCAGTGATTGTCCCGCCCGTGCCGACGCCCGATACGAAAATGTCGATCGCGCCGTCGGTGTCGTTCCAGATTTCGGGCCCCGTCGTTTGCTCGTGTATGGCGGGATTGGCGGGATTTTCGAACTGCTGGAGCAGCACGTAGCGCTCCTTGTCGGAGGCGACGATCTCCTCGCTTCTCGCGATTGCTCCGCTCATGCCGCGCGAGCCCTCCGTGAGGATGAGCTTGGCGCCGAAGGCAGCGAGCAGCTTGCGTCTCTCGATGCTCATCGTGTCCGGCATCGTCAATGTCAGAGGAATGCGCCGCGCGGCGGCGACGAAAGCGAGCGCGATGCCTGTGTTTCCGCTGGTGGGCTCGACTAACTCCTTGCCGGCGCCCAGCACGCCACGGCGCTCCGCGTCCCAGATCATAGAGGCGCCGATGCGACACTTGACGGAATAGGAGGGATTTCGCCCTTCGATCTTGACCAGCACTGTCGCACCGGCTCCATCCGTCACGCGGTTCAGACGGACGAGCGGCGTTTGGCCAATCGAATAGGAATTGTCCTCGCGCCAGTTCGACATGGAACGCCTCCCGCTGCCAGGATATTTCCGGCACAGAACATAGATTGCATCAACTAGCGGCTCCACCGGGACTTTCCAGACCGGAAAAGGACTTCGTTCAACGGTCCCGAAGCAAAGAGTCGAGCACGTGTTCCACGGCAGGCGGCTGGACGGAGAGGACTCCGCTATTGTGCAGGCGCTGCGGCTCATGGCTTTCTGCGCTAGCGCGCGCGTCAAAGGTTCGGCCTCGCGCGCTACGCCGGCTCGCCTCGCTCTATCACGCGTGACGTTCGCGCCACCAATGCAGATCTCGTCGAACTCCCCCGTTGAGGATCGCTCACCGTTCTCAATCTCAGTCTCCGCCGCGTCTTCGTCCCCGATGGCGCCCGAGCCGACCGCGGTTGCATCGAGGGAAATGCACCGCGGTCGCGGCACGCCACGCAAACAGGCGAGGCCATCGGTCGTCAGCGCCCACGCCGGTTCGCGATTAGCTATGCGACGGCGCGCGAGCAGAACGGCGTGGGCCCGCACGACTTCGTGCGTCGGCGTGCGCACGTGCATCCCGACGTCATGGAGCACCAAATCTTCGATCTGCAGGAATTCGCCCTCGCGCCACAGAGCGGCGCCGGCGTCGAGGAAATGCGCGCGAAGAACGAAGGCTTCGGCGACGGGACTGGAGCGAAGCCGCTCGTCGAAACGCGCGGAGTCCGACGCATTCTCGAAGGTCGTTTTGCGGGCGCTCGAATGAAACCGAGCCGGGAAGATCTAACCGCATTCTAATTCCATGTGAATCAAGATTATTTTCAAGTTATTTCGAGTTTAGATTGAATGATAGAAGATGCTTTTTCTCCTTCGCGGCCCGGATCGAAACGCGTCGCCCCGGCCACCGAAAGCGAGCCTCGTCACGGCTCTGGAGGCGGGCCTTCGGCCCGCAAATCGACGAAAAGGCGTGTTTTTCTGGCCTTTCTCCTGCTTTCCCCTGGGCAGGGTCGGCGAACTTCGGCCTTCGGCTGCGTTTTCAAACGACCATTTATTAATATCAATCAAATTTGTAATTCCGATTTTGAGAAGCCATTGATAACATCATGGGCGATATGATATTGTCGCTGCGATGAGATTGGTTCTGGATACGAACGCCCTGATCGCAGCGCTCCGAAGCCCAGGCGGAGCATCCGCCGAGCTTCTCAGGCTTGCGCGTCGCGGACAGATCCAGCTTCTGGCCAGCGCCGCCCTCGCAATCGAATATGAGGCCGTCTGTCTGCGCGACGAACACCGAAAAGCGGCCGGCCTATCGACGAAAGAGGTCGGTCAGTTTCTCGACGCGATCGTCGACCTGATCGAGCCAGTCGAAATTTGGTTCCTTTGGCGGCCGCAATTGCGCGATCCGGGCGACGAGCTGGTCCTCGAGGCGGCTGTGAACGGGCGGGCCGCGACGATCGTTACGTTCAATTTGCGTGACTTCGGACTTGTGCGAGAGCGCTTTGGGATCGACGTTTTCACGCCGAGAGATACGCTGATGAGGATGGTGCGATGAAAACGAAAACTGCCGCTTATGCTCTTCGGCTCCCCGCTTCGATGAAGGCGGAAGCCGAAAAGATTGCCGCCGAGGATGGCGCGAGCCTCAACCAGTTCATCGCTTCGGCGGTGGCCGAAAAGGTTTCGGCGCTGCGCACGGCTCGTTATTTCGCGGAAAAGAAAGGCCGGACCGATTGGAGCGCCTTCGACCAGATCATGCGCCGCGAGGGTGGCGCGCCGCCGGTTGCGGACGACGAGATTCCTGAAGCTTATCGAACGGCTCGCAAATAGTCCGTTGCTGATTTCGTCGGAAGGAGACCAGGGCGAATGCCCCTGATCGGCTACGCTCGCGTCTCGACCGAGGAGCAGGTCACGGACGCGCAGACCGATGTGCTGAAGGCCGCCGGCTGCGTCGAGATTTTTCGCGAGCATATGTCGGGGGCGAAAGCCTCCCGGCCGGAACTCGCCAAGGCTCTTTCGCGCGTGCGACGCGGCGACGTGCTGGTCGTCGCGCGGCTCGACCGTTTGGCCCGCTCGCTGTCGCATCTCCTGGCCGTGATCGCCGAGCTCGACGCCAAGAGCGCGCATTTCAAATCGCTCGCCGATCCCATCGACACGACGACCCCGCAAGGCCGGTTCGCCCTGCAGGTTCTCGGCGCCGTGGCCGAGCTGGAGCGCGCTTTGATCCGGGAGCGCACCAAGGACGGCCTGCGCGCCGCCAAGAAGCGCGGCCGCATCGGCGGCAACCCAAAGCTCCGCGCCGGCGACCGCGACGCCATCCAGCGCATCGTCGACGCCAAGGCGGCGAATTATTTCGAGCGCGTCAACCGAACGGCCGAACATTGGCTGCCGGTCGTCCGGCAAATGCGCCCGGATCACCGCTGGCAGGACGTCGTGCGCGTGCTCAACGCCAAGCGCGATGCCGCCACCGGCGCTCCCCTGCCCCAATGGACCGTCGAGCGCCTGAAGCGCGCCGTCAAATGCTTCGTCGCCGAGGGCTTGATCGAGCCCCGCCTCCTCCATCAAGCCGCCAGCCGAAAAGTCAGCAGCGAACGCCTGGTCACACTCGTCGCCGGGATCAAGCGGGCCAATCCCGATCTGACGCTCGCGCAGATCGGCGCGCAGCTCGAGGCCATGTATGAGCGCACGCCGCGCGGCGGAACCCGCTGGGCGCCCTCCTCCGTCAAAAGCCTGCTCGATCGCGCCGAAAAGCTCCGATTGCTCGACGCCGAAACGCTGTGAGCGAGCGGGCCGCCAGGGCTCGGTCCAATAATCCATCCCCGCGTCACCCTGTTTTCTTTCGTTCGCGCGCCGCCTTCGCGGCCCTGCCACGCAACAGGGCCATCAGCACGGGCCCGAGCGAGAACTCCCCTGCCCTCGCCTTTTCGGTCAAGACGCGGAGATAGCCGCCGGCGCTCTTGATCTCATCGCCGCGTTGCAGGATCGCGGCGATGACGATGGAGGCGTCATGCTCGCCCAGGACATCCAGGGCCTGCGCCCAGGCATCCGGCGAAACGCCGAGCGCCGAGCGCACCGTCGCCGCCGCAGCAGCGAGGTCTCGCCATGACGAGATTTCGCCACTCGGGCCGTAATCGACAATGTCTGGACAGGCCTCCAGCACCATTCCGAGCGGATAGGCGCGAAGCGGCGGTTTTGGATCGACGGTTCGAGGACGATCTGGGAATGTTTCTGGGGCGTGGTCGATCGCTCCCCCAGGCTCTTCGAGATTTGGTTGGGGTGGCTGAGCCCTGCCTTCTTGAAGGCTAGGCTCAAGATCAGAAAAGTTTGTGGTTTGATTCTGTATGTGACGCTCAGATTGAGACTCATTGCCGCTCATATTTTGAGCTTTTATATGCGTTTCCAGCGACTTGTGGATTTCGGCCGCTAGAGCGGCCAGCTCGCCGGCCAGAGCCCCTAGATCGGCGCGGGAAAGCCCCCGCCCATAGCGCCCCGAGAGCGTCGCATAGCGCTGATGCGCCTCGTCCCAATCGCCCGAGACGCCCTCTTCCAATGCCGTCTCGATCATTTTTGCGATATCGCGGCGGGTGAGCGTGATCTTCTCGCGCAGCAGCGCGATCGCTCTGCTCTCGGCCCGCACCTCCTCCGCGAGGTTCTCGATTTCGCTCGAGCGCGCGACGAGCGGTGCGAGGTCGAAGCCGAAGGCGTCCTCAATGGCTCCCCCCTGCCCTTTCCGGGCGAAGCGTTTGCCGTTCGGAGAGTCGCGGCGGATGATCATTCCGGCGTCGACGAGGCAGGCGAGATGCCTCCGCAGAGTCGCCGGCGCCATGCCATGGGCTCGGATCGAGAGCTCCTTGTTGGAGGGAAATACGACGATGCCGCCGCCGCCGGAGCCCGTTTCAGACGCCTTGGGGTCGTTCGCGGGCAACGCGAGCGCTGTCTCCTGATGGAAGCTCAGAAGCGCGTGCAAAACGGATAGCGCGCGCTCGGTGACGCCGAGCGGCTCCTTGGCTTCGGTGAGCGCTCGAAACAGTCGCCATTTGTGCACGACGGTTTCGGATGCGCCCGGCTTTACAGCAAAATTTTCGGTCGCGGTCTGGCTCGCCACCATGGCGAGCGACAACGGCCGCCGCCCAAAGGGCGTCGTTGGACGTGTCTGCATGATCCTTTGCCTTGTTCAGGCAAAAGAAATCCGCTCGCCGAAACGGCGCCGACTCTTGACAGTGATTCGCGGAAGTGAGACCTTGTGGTTGCTTAAGACACACAGGGGCTTCCGTTCGGCGACGATCGGGGGCCTCTTTCTTTTGCAGCTATCTCCTCTGCGAGTTTGTTACGCGGGTCGGTAACGCTCTCTCGCAAAAAAAAAACACATGTACGGGCGTAATTTCATTTCGTCGACGGCTCGGCAGAAGCCTCCTTTGCTCTGAGGAAGTCCCTGTAGAGTTCGGGAAGCTGCGCGAAAAGAAAGCGCCCGAACTCCGGGGCCTCCTTTTGATCAACGATCAACGATGCCTTTTTCCCTGCCTCTCGAAACGTCGCGATAGGTCGGCCGCCATCTACCGACCACGACTTTGACTCACGTGAAGGTCTTTCGATTTGTGGCTGCAACGCGTTGAACAGCGCCAGAAAACGTTCGTCGCTATCGCTGGAGCCGAACGCTTCTGATCCGATAAACGCAGCAGCAACCTCCGCTCCACACACTTCAAGTCGATCTGCAAGCGCCACCCATCTCGGCTCACCTGTTTTTGGTGCCGGGCCAATGGCCTGAATGATGGTTGCGGGAATTCGTCGAGCGACCGAAATAAGCGTCGACAAGTGCGATTTCGACAGGCTAAGCGCGGCCATAATCACGTCGCGTTCAAAACCACTGTCGCTGAGCCGTATCGCGAAAAATGCTCGCTCAATATAACTTAGAGCCTTTCGCGCGGAATTTTCTTGTCCTTGGGCAACGACTAGCTGCGCGTCCGTCAGCGTCTTCACAACTGCACGAACCGCGCGGCCCAACGACTGACATGCCCGCACCCGACGATGGCCATAGACCACTTGATATCGAGCACTATTATCGGGGTGCGGACGCAGAAGCACAGGAACCTGCTGTCCGTGATCCCGTATCGAATCTACGAGCTCGCTATGCTCGCTGTCGAAGCCGTCAATTCGATCTTTGATAAATGAGGAATCGATCAAAATTGGATCGACCTCGATCACAGGGTCGCCACTCTCAGCCCGAAGGTCCGACGCTAGATGCAGAATTGGGCCGGTCTTGACCCTCAAATTCGCTCCTCGCGGACGAACAGAGTGCGCCGGCGTTGATGAGATCGACGTGTCATCGGCGACACCAGCGTCAGGGTCGCCTGCTAGCAAGCTTTTCAACGTGTCCCGCCTGCTCATGCCTTACGTCCCCATACAGCGAGGAGAAGCTCCTCGATTTCAGAGTTTACTGCGTTCATCGCCGCGATCGCTCGATCGTATGTGCTCCGACTAAAACTCGTGCGCTCCACTTCATAGAGAGTCTGCTTCGATAAAGACGAGTCGGAGATCGCCGTTGTTTTTAGCATTGCATTCTTCAGGACATGCTCACCGCAGAGCCGCCGCATGAGCGTGTCCATTTGCTGTTGCGGCAAATCCGTAGGCTCGAAACGGGTCACGAGAAAACGAAAGGCGTCGTATTTCAAGACGAGCCCAAAATCCCGAAACACAGCCAAGAGATCTCCTGCCATTAGCAAATATTGGGAGGTCGATGAGACGTCCAACATCTGCGGATGACAAGGAATTATGACAGTCGTTGCCGCACATAGTGCAGAGAGCGTGAGGTAGCCGAGTTGCGGCGGACAATCGAAGATCACAAAGTCGAAATTCTCTTCCACCCGGTCCAGCATCACCCTGAGAGCTTTGTAAAATGGCGTCTTGCCCTTTACTCCTCGATTAACTGCGGTCGCGTGTTCGAACTCCATCAAATGGATCGATGAAGGAACAAAGAAAACCCCGTCGAAATAGGATTCGCGTATGACCTCTTCGATTTGGACGCGCTCATCATCGTAACGAAGGGCCCCATATAGCGATTCATTCGGCTGCACCTCGGTTTCGGTGTGATATCCGAACATGGTGCTGAGACTGCCTTGCGGATCGAGATCGATTGCCAGAACTCGATATCCTTGAAGAGCGAGGTATTGGGCCAAATGGGCGCTGTGGATTGTTTTTCCTATCCCGCCCTTAAACCCTGACACCGCGATCACTTGTAGCTTTTCACTGTCGCGTCGGCGCTTGACGTAGCGCCGCGCACCACCCCCAACGTCCAAAAGCTCCCGAATTTCGTTGATCTGGCGAAGTGTATAGAGGCGGCGTCCGGTCGGAGTCGTTTCCAGCTCCGGGCCCTTACCTTCTAATGATATTTGGCGAAGATAGGCGTCGCTCACGCCGATGAGCCTTGCCGCTTCGGCGCAACTAAATGATCGAAGCCCCTTTTGGGAATTCGGAGGGAAGAGTTTGCTTCTCAGCTCCTGGAGATTATTCGACAAAATCTCCCCGAGCTCCACCATGAGGGTGTCGCCTTCGTCAGCAAGCGCAACGTGTGGGGCAGGTAGGCTCATGCTAGCTACGATTTTTCCGCATCCATCGGATTTGATCGTAGCGAACATCCGCCGATTCGCATCAAACGGCAAGCCTCGCCCGGCACCATTTTTCGTTAATGAATTCTTTATCGGGATCACGTCCGATTGTTACGAGCATGTCGCTACTGGTGATGCACGGTCAGCCGAACGACTTCGAATCGCGACACGTATCATCCCAAAAAGTTCCGAGCTCGGAACAATTCTCCTCGCCATCACTACCTTCTTCTCATTACCCAGACCGGACGCTGCACTCCCCCTCTCGGGGAGGGCATCTCCAAACAAGAGTTCCGAACTCGGAACTATGCAGGCCCGCGGCCGGTCCAAGGACGCCGTGGGCTATCGACTTTGATCAATGCCGCGTCGCCGCGACGAAATTCATCCGTGATCGAGGACGCCGTTCACGCGGCGAGGCGAGAAGGCCCCGGCTGTTTGAAAACACCTCACGCTCCGAGAGTTCCTTACTAACAGCGCGGCAAGGCACCGGCATTTCATACGAAGCTCTACATGCCCCGACCTAATAGCCTCACTTTGTCCCACTCTCGATCGCGGCGCGAGCATCTACACAGATGATGCGCTGTCAGGAGCCCCGCCGCTCGACCGCGCCCCTGATCACCGCGGTCCCCAGCGCCCGGCTCCGACCGCCATCCACGACAAGAAGGGAGAACCAACAAGCGCCCGTCGGCCGCCTGGGCCGAGCCGCGTCGCGCTTCCCCGAGCTCGCCGCAGAACCGACGTTCGCTAGACGGTCTTCGACCGACGTGGTGACAGCACGTGGCTATCTCGCCGGAGAAAAGCTCCGGGCCTTCATGGAGGCCGGTAGTCGGCCATCCAGATCACGCGAGAACGCCGCCTCTTTTCGCCTCAGAGGCAAGACGATCGTTTGATCTTCCAGTGATGCGTGACAATTTGGCACGCATCGAACGTGAGCGCGCAGAATAAGTCGCGATGCCTCGATGACGAGCGCGAGAACGAGAGATGGGAGACACTCTTCACGTTGATGAACGAGCTGCTAACCTCGAACCAGCTCGGAACATCGTAATTCGAAGTCCTCGATGCCAAGCGCGCCCGGGAGCGAGAGTGATTGTCCCACCCTGTCCGCGACGACGCGAGCCAACCCGATGCCGCGCCCTAAGAACGTCCCCCGCGCCCATGTGGTCAAGGATCAGGTTCGACGATGCTGACCTTCATTTCGCTCAGGACCGAGGCCAGCCCCGGCGCAGCGATCAGCTTCATCTTCCGGACTGTCCGAAGCTTCACGACGGCGCGATCGAAGATGGCCACGTTGGTATGTCCGTTCAGTCGTGACGGATAGATGATCCCATCCGGCTTCTCGGGGTGCTCGTGGAAGGCCACCGACCAAGCCCGGGCGAGCGTTTGGTTGGAACCCTTCGCAACGTCGGTCGGAACACCCATGACGATGGCGCCGTCGCCTCGCAGATCGACCATCTTGAGGGCCTCCGCGACCTCGATCTCAGCATAATGGCGGGCCTGCAGCTCCGATTCCGCGATCGGCAGATCACCGATCACGCCGTCGCGCTGATCGCGGAGCAGGGCCTCCAGGAAGCAGACCTTCACCGTCTCCCCGAGATAGAGCACGCCGAACCGATTGGCCGCGACGCGCCGCCGCGGATCACTGAACCGGCTCGGCGTCTTGCCAAAACCGAGCGGGTCGGGATAACGGCCGAGGTAGATGCGGCCGAATCTCAGGTCAGCCCGAGCCTGATAGATACGAAGATCCGCACCCGCAAAACCCTCGGGCGGGAGAACTTTCGCCATTTAACGAAAATCTCTCCCGACGCTTTCCGCGGCCTTGAGGGCAGCCTTGACTTTCCCTCGTTCCAGCGCCTCACGCCCGGTCAACCCGTCGAGCTCGCCATGTGGCTGAACGAGAAACCGGTAGACCGCCCAGGGACCGCTCAGCCGCTCATGCAGGGCTGCGAGCTCAGCATAGGGCTTCCCCTCGGCGTCGAGCTGCCAGACCGGGAAACGAAAGCCGCGCTTGGCGCCGTCTAGGCCCAAAATCTGACCGCTCTGGCGCTTCGCGTTGACCGTCACCCGCGTGGTGCCGAGCATCTTCGCAAAATCCTCCGCGCTCAGCATGTCTTCGCCGCTCAGGATTTCGGCCGCCCGCAGGCGACCCCGCTCGCGCGCCGCGGCGAGGGATGCGTTCAGTTCGTCATCCGGTGCCGCGATCACTTGCACCGCCGGCTCCTGCGCGCCAATCACAACTTCGACGGGAGTCACGACCGTCTCACCGTCAGGGTCCACGTCGACACGGAAGCTGACCGGTCGCCCCACTGAGCGGCTCTTAGCGATCGCATCACCATAGCCTTGCAGAAGCGCCTTCATCCGCTTCGGGCTACCGGTAAGGGCCTTGCGAGCCGTCTCCGGGACTTCCAACTTGAAGCCAGCAGCTCCCTTCGGCAGAGTTTGACCCGGGCCGACGAAAACAGCCGTCGTGGCAAGAGCCGACTTTCCAGCCATCTTACCCCCCCGACTCGCGCCACTGCGAACGCCAGATTTCGATTTTGGAACCGCCATGTTCCAACCTCCGTTGGAGCAAATATGGAAGAGGTCGATAAGTTCGTCAAGTTCGTAAAGCGGAGCGCTTGCTTGCGTCGATCAGTCGTTCAACCCTCTCCCTCGGCTTTCTCTACGTTCCCGACGGCGCCGCGTTTCAGCGGGATCGCCACATCCACGCTGACGACGAGACGCTTGCGGCGCGTGACGGCCATGTGGCGGATGAGGCAGCAGCCTGATCGGAGCAGGAGAGGAGAGGAGAGGAGAGGAGAGGAGAGGAGAGGAGAGGAGAGGGGAGGGGAGAGGAGGGGAGGGAAGGGTGCTGTCATGGTTCAAATCGGGGGCTATTACGCGCTTTTTGAACCTTCTGCACACTCTCCATGGCTGTGAATAACTGAGCAGTTGCAGGCGTGTTTTATTGATCGCGGTAATTCGGCCTCCGAATAGCGATCGGAGTTTCCGCTCAGCTGACACCTTCAGCGTTCCGTCCGCCTATGACGCGCGAGCAAGGGCGCAAGAAACCGCCAACATGGCAACGTGTCATATGCCGACCTTATCGGACGCGGCGCGGCGAATTTATCATGAAATCTTATGGTAAAGCGCCGTGGTCGGTTATGACTCCAGAGTGCGCGCCTTTCCGATGGCACCTGGGACCGCTATACCGGATTTAGGGACGCCGCTCGAAGGCAAACCGGGAGCCGTCTGTGCCCGAGTCTCCTTTGCCAAAAGCCCACGTTATCGCTTATGTAACTGTATTCGCGAGCTCACAGCGGCTTCGCGGCGCGGCATTTCATAGGCGTTTCACATGACCGGTTTGATAGCTCTTCGTCGTCAGGCCGCTCGGAGCTTGCAAGGCCCACTGTTGATCAGCTTCCTCGCCTCCTCGGCGGCGTGCTGCTTTGTGAACCAAGTCTCAGCGGCGGGCAGCGCTTCACAATCGCTAGGGGGAGCCGAACAAGATTTTCGACAGCGACTATTCTATTCCAAACGCGACATGGAAAAAGAAGGGCTGACGCCGCTCGTCGATCGAGCGTTTTTACTAGGTCGGCTTCATCAATTGCTGGTTCCCGTCGAGCCAGCTCAGCCTATTGGACGTTTCAAAAAGCTCCTTCGTCCGACCAGGGCTCTGAGCTATCACGTGGTCCTCCGTTATGAGGCCTCGGATGAAAGCAAAGGCTTCGTAGATGGCCATATTCCCGATGTGGACGTCTCCAAGAAACCACCTGCGGAAGCCGTCATTTACCAAGATTCCATAAGCACCGTTGTCTCCGAGATCGCCAAGCTAGGCGCTTTAAAACCAGAGAACGATGCGAGCCGGGCGGACCTGCTCATTTACGTGAATCTCGCGGAACGAGCTCAGACGTCAGAGGCCTTCAATTACGAAACTATGTCGCGCTTGCCACAAAGAGTGGCGGGTAGGGAGAGTCCTGGCGACTTGCAGATGATGGAATATGTTCTCCCGTGGACCTTCGTGCGGCTCTATTATCGCGACACACAGAAACAAAGCGTCGAGGCCGAGTCGAAAAGATCGATAGAAGGCGGGGAAATTTGGGTTCAGTACCCCAGACGCACATACTGGCAGGCCGAGATCGCACAAGTCGCTCTCGATAAGCCCGACATCGGGGCGCGCCTCGGGCTAGGGGCGACTCGAGAAGCCGTTGTTAGCCGGTTTCGCACTCCCCATAAGTCAGCGCTCGAACCTATAAAGGAAGCGCTATCTCATTTACGTCAAATTCCGCAGATCGGCGCGGGAGGCTTGCCTAGTGAGCCGGGCGAGCCAGCCGCTCGCCCCAAAGAAAGCCTTCTTTCTCTGGCGACGGGATCGAGACAGCACGCTGATGGAGCGCAGTATCTGGTTTGGCCGGGCCCCCCCGATGCTCTTTGCG
This sequence comes from Methylosinus sp. LW4, assembly GCF_000379125.1. Lineage (NCBI taxonomy): Bacteria > Pseudomonadati > Pseudomonadota > Alphaproteobacteria > Hyphomicrobiales > Methylocystaceae > Methylosinus > Methylosinus sp. LW4. Next base: position 667,729 of record NZ_KB900627.1, read on the forward strand.
GAGCTTCGACGCATTCTCGTCTCCTGGCGAAAAGGATCGGTCGATCTATGGCAATGTTCGTCGGCGCGATCGAGGCTGGGGCGTTGCGCGTCGGTCCGTTAGGTGATTACACAAGCGAGTTCAAGAACGATCCGGAAGGCCTCCTCTCAGACTTCTCTCTCGCCGGTTACCGCGGCAGCTTCGACCAGAGGCTCAATGACGACCTGACACTTTTAAGTGTCGAGGAGTTGCGAGTGGCGCATGGAGATCGGCCTCTACAGGATGCAACGACAGTGCCGCGCGATATGTCAGCGGACATCAAGGATTTACATCACCTAGCGGATAGCAAGCTCGCGCTTCGCGTGATCGACCGGCGCGCCGACGATATCCGGCTACGCATCCGAGAAATAGCCTTGGGGTTTACGCCTGACGGCGGGGGCTGCGCCCATTTCAGGGATCTCGAGCGCGGTATCGACTGAATCGGCCGCGATGAAGCATTCGTACGCAAATTGTTTGGGGGAAAAGCTGACTGACACAACTCTGACATCGAGCCTCAATGCGCTAAACGCAATCGAATACAGGAGTGCCGATATCAAAAGCGCTCATCGACACGTCGCCCAGCGGCTCACACCTATAGGCGGTCGATGCGTGATATTCGAAGAACTAGTTCCCAGTCGACGCGGGGGCGACCGCAGCGCTTTCACGGCCGCCGGCCTAACCGTGATCGACCCCTGGGCCGCCGGCGCCTGAACTGGCGGTTTGCAACGGCGTGAACATCGTGTGGTGATCGGGCGCCTGCTTCGGCGGAGCGATCTCCGCTTCCTGTCGCTGACAACATCGACGTCACGAAGCTGCCCGGGATCAACTTGCATATTGCCCATCTACCGCCCCGATAGTCACGCCCCGCGGACATCTCGCCCGTCTGCCAACCTCGCCGAGACGCCACTCGGGCCGACCGCGTGCCAATCTCATCGTAACGAAGGCATCATATCGCCGACGATCATATTTCAATTGCGATGGATTTCGATACGCGACCGTTTGAAAGCGCATCCGAATGCCGAAGTTCGCCGCCGTCACCCAGGGGGCAAACAGGAGAAAGGCCTGAAAAACAGCCCTTTTCGTCGATTTGCGCGCCGAAAGCTCGCCTCCAGAGTCGTTCCGAAGCCTACTTTGGGCGGCCGTAGCGACGCGTTTCGATCTGGGTGGCAAAAGAGAAAATAACCATCGCTATCAATCAAGCTACATCCGCTATACCTTGTTTATAGGCTTGATTCAGGCGGAATTAAAATGGGGTTATATCTTCCCGGCTCGGTTTCATTCGAGCGCCTGCAGGCGCCGTTCGAGAGCGCGTCGGACGCCCTCGCGCGCCTCGACGAGCGGCTTCGCTCCAGTCCCGTCGCCGAAGCCTTCGTTCTTCGCGCGCATTTCCACGACGCCTGCGCCGCTTTATGGCGCGCGGGTGAATTCGTGCAGCTCGAAGATTTGGTGCTCCATGACGCCGGGATGGACGTGCGCACGCCGACGCACGAACTCGTGCGGGCTCACGCCGTTCTGCTCGCGCGCCGTCGCATAGCCGATCGCGAACCGGGATGGGCGTTGACGATCGAGGGCCTCGCCGGTCTGCGCGGCGCATGGAGACCGGACGGCGCGGTCTGCGAGTCGGCGACCGGCTGCCGTGCAACGCACGATGATGCGGCGGACGGAGAGCTGGATGAGGAGGATGGTGAGACGATCCTTACAGGAGAATTCGCCGAAATCGACGAATTGCTGGCGCGAACGTCACGCGTGATAGAGCGAAGTGAGCCGGCGCCGCCGATGCGGGACGACTCTGGTTTGGTTTACGACGAAGATTGGAACGAGGAGGCTCGCCTCGCAGAGTGGCGCGAGCGTCTGGGTCGAACTCAGAACCTTCCGCCCCTGATGGCCGCAAGCGTCGCGCTCGACGCTTGGGAGGAGATCGAGCCGTTACAGCGCGGAGCTTGGCTCGGCCCCTTGCTCGCCGCGGCCTTGCTCCGGTCCCGAGGAAAGACCCGACATCATCTCACAGCGATGCATTCGGGATTTCGACAGGCCAAGTATCGTCGAGTCGGCCGGGATGATTTTGAAGCTCGATTGATCGCACTCGCATGTGCGATCGAAACGATGGTGAATGCGGACTCGAAGGAACTCGACAGATTGACGCTCGCGCGCGAGCTCCTGCTCAGAAAATGCAAAGGCCGACGAACGAATTCGAAGATGCCGCAACTCGTCGAATTGTGTCTCGCTTCGCCGGTCGTCACCGTCCCTTTTGCCGCCAAAGAACTTCGGGTCTCTCAACAAGCCGCCACCACGATGATCGACGAACTTTCGTCGAACCTTCGCGAGTTGACCGGACGCGGGCGATACAGGGCATGGGCCGTCATCTGAGGAATGGAGCGCGCCAAGCGCTGCATGGCTATTCTCCTGTCAAGGTTGCTATGCCGTCTAGATGAGCGGCGCGCCCTTATCGAGAAGGCCGTCGAGAAAGTCCTCTCGGGAAGAAACGGGGCCGGCCTCGGTGGCGCGGATCAGCGCTTCCACCACCTCTCGCGCCAGCGAACGGGCCATGACCCGTTCCTCCGTCGAAATGGCCGACATCGCACAACCATGCAGAAAGACGCTTCGCACGTCGAATAGCCGCTCATACTGATCGGCGTGGCGACGGGCTGTCCTCCACAGTGAGACACGTGTCGACGCCCACATTGCGTTTCGCGAGAGGTTCCATGCAATTGCGAGTGCCGCGAACGGAACCAGGTCGAGCATCGCTCCGATATCGTGGATTCTGCTCTTGGAGTCCGGGGCGACGACTCTGGCCAGCGCCATTCCGGCGGCGCTGATCAGAAGCAGTGCGGTTCCGACGTAGCTCGCGATGCTCCGGGCTTGCGAAACGACGGCGAACGCGACGCCGGCGGCACCGACGGCGAGACAGATGAACGCGACATGCATCAGCCAGCCGAGCGGACCGAGTTCGTACTCGCTAATGAAGCGCCACGAAGGATCGAGATCCGGTCTGACGACGTGGAGCACCGCGAGGATCACCAGGAACATGCTCGTGCCCACGCTGGACACGAAGGCCGCGTTCCGCGCAGAATTGGTCGGAAATGGCGAGTTGAACGTCGACATTGGTGTTCGTCGCCTTCAGGTGAGGGTGCCCAACAATTCTCCGAGGCGGTCGTGCGACTCGTTGGCGCCCGCCTCCATCCCCGACTGTAGGTGACCATCGCGATCGGCCTGCGACTTGTAGAGCAGGTGGCTCGTCAGTCGGGTGTAACCGTCCCTCTCCTCGAATGTGGCGGTCACCACGATCTCGTGGCCGGGCCCCAACGGCTCATAGTTCTCAGTGTAGACGACGCGCCTCTGCGCATCGATCTCACGATACTCGCCGCTGAATGCGTGCTCGTTTCCATCCGGCGCGCGGAGGACAAAGCGCCATTTTCCGCCAACGCGATGATCGATTTCGCACACGGTGCAATCGAGGATCTTCAGCCCGTACCACCGGCGCACGTACTCCGGTTTCGACATCGCCTCCCACACGAGGCGCGCTGGCGCAGCGAAGTCTCGGGTGATGATGACCTCACGGTCCGACTTCAGCTCGACGCTCGTCTTTCCCCCGCTCATTTTACGTTCCCTTTTTGCATTTCGAGAAGCAACGCGTCGAGCTGGTCGAAGCGTGCGCCCCAGATGTTTCGGAACCGCTCCAACCACTCGTCGAGCTCGCGGAGCGGCGCGGCGTTGAGCGCGTAGAAGCGCTGTTGTCCCCGAGGCCGCACATGGACCAGACCGGCATTGCGAAGGACGCGGAGGTGCTTCGATACTTGCGGCTGCCCGAGCGGGATCCGCGCACAGATCTCGGCGACGGGGCTCGGCCCGACGCGAAGCAACTCCACGATCTGGAGGCGGTTCGGTTCAGCCAGCGCGGACAGGGTCTCGATAATCATACGATGTATATACCCTGTTTTATATATATCTGTAAAGCCATATAATGCAGGCCATCAGGTTGTCTCAAGCTCCCGAGCGGGACTACCTCGTCCACGAAATGCCGCTCGACGAGCTCGCCAATCTGCGCGTCCCGACCGATCTCGAAAGGCTGGAGGACGAGGGGCTGTTGCTGCGGCCCGAATCGGTCGCCGATCTCGACAGCATTTTGGCAGCGGACGTAGAAGACGCGGAGAGTCCGGACGAAGCGGGGGACGATCATCGAGAGGAACTGTCAGATGCCGGGTGAGGTGCGCTCGGTCTGACGCGATCGTCGAGGGCGCTGCGCCTCCCGCGCGAACCGGTCGAGAAGCGATGGCGCCGCCGATTTGGCGAAAGTCCAAGCACCTTCACGCTTGGCGTCGTTCGCCGATCGACTGCTCCGGGGAAAACGAAGCTCGGGCGCAGGAAGGTCACGGCGGTGGCGTTTCTATGTGAAGATACAGAAGTTCTTGGAGGTCTTCGGCCTCGCTACGCTACGCGAACTCCCGGATATCGAGAGGCTCGAGGACGAAGGCTTGCTGCGGCGGCCTCGAACCGAGGCGGAACTCGACGGCGCCTTTGGACTTTCCGGCGAGGATGGCTCGAAGTTCGACGACGCCGGCGACGACATTTAGCGAATCGAGCCGTCCCGCATACCGACCTTTCTGTCTACGCCCGACCCCGGCTACGACCGTGATTGCGCGGATCACGCCTGTGTCTGTGGTCTTCACCCCCTTGCGCCGGGGAATCGAAAGTCCGTAACACTTTCGTCGGTTGCGCGAATTTAGAACTTGCCGACTGGTTTCGGCGCATAGCAGGAGGCATCGGATGGATCGTCGTTCTTTCAATCTCGCGCTGGTGGGATCGCTCACCACGGCTCTCACCCACTTGGCTTCCGCCGCTCCGGCGGAGGAAGAGGGCAAGGAGAAATGCTTCGGCGTCGCCCTCAAGGGTCAAAATGATTGCGCCGCCGGCCCTGGAACGACCTGCGCCGGATCGTCCAAGATCGATTATCAAGGAAACGCCTGGAAATATGTTCCGCACGGGACCTGCGTCTCGATCGAGACGCCCTTCGGCAATGGCTCGCTGGAGGCGCTCAAGCGGCGCACCTGATCTTCGCGACATTCCGTCTCAAGCGCGCGGGGAGCCGCATGGGCGAAACCGTTTCGACCATTTCGTCCCGTCTCCCCGCTCTCGCTGGGGTCGGCTTCAAGCCGACGCATTTCGATGCGATCCTCTCCGGCGCGCCATCTGTCGGGTTTTTCGAGATTCACGCGGAGAATTACATGGGCGACGGCGGTCCGCCGCATCGCCAGCTCTCACGTCTTCGCCAGGAATATCCGCTTTCGATTCACGGTGTCGGGCTTTCGATCGGCTCCAGCGAGCCGATCGATCGTCGACATTTGGAGCGATTGCGCGCACTCTGCGACCGCTATCGGCCGGCGGGCGTTTCCGAGCATCTGGCCTGGTCGACGCATGGCGGCGTCTTCTTCAACGATCTCCTGCCGCTGCCCTACACGCGTGAAACGTTGGCGCGCGCGATCGACAAGATCGACGAGATCCAGAACTTTCTCGGACGGCAGATTTTGCTGGAAAATCCAGCGACCTATCTCTCTTTCGCGGAAACGGAGCTGTCCGAGCCGGAGCTTCTCGCCGAGATCGCGGATCGCAGCGGCTGCGGATTGCTTCTCGACGTTGAGAACATTTATGTGACGGCGACGAACAAGGGCTTCGAAGCGGCGGACTATTTATCCAGATTCGCTTTCGCTCCTGTGCGCGAAATCCATCTCGCCGGCCATTTCGAGACGCGTGGCGCGCGTGGCGAGCCTTTTGCGCTCGACGCCCATTGCGCGCCGGTCGCCGAGGCTGTTTGGGCGCTATTCAGCCGAGCGCTGGCGCAGACAGGTCCTGTCGCGACCCTTGTCGAATGGGACAATGAAACGCCCGAATGGGCGGCGCTCGCGCGTGAGGCACAGCGGGCGCAATCGATCCTCGACGGCGCAGCGCAGCGGGCCGCATGAGAGAGGATTCTCGAATGTGGGAGAGAACGCAGGCGCAATTCGCCGCCGCTCTGCTCGACGCGCGCCAGGCGGCGCCGGCCTCGCTGGCGTCCGAGAGGGGCGCGGCCGCCGATCGTTTCGAGGTCTATCGCAATAGCGTCGTCGGCGGGCTCGTGCGGGCGCTGGCCGCTCGCTTTCCCGCCGTAGTGCGTCTCGTCGGCGAAGAATTCTTCGCCGCAATGGCGCGCGAGTTCTTGCTCCTGCGGCCGCCGAAATCCGCTGTGCTGCTCGAATATGGCGAGGATTTCGCCGATTTCGTCGCGGGCTTCGCGCCCGTTTCCGAGCTGCCCTATCTCGCCGATGTGGCGCGGCTCGAGGATGCGCGCGTGCGCGCCTATCACGCCGCCGACAGAGAGCCGCTATCGCCGCAAGCGCTGGCCTCGGTCGCTCACGATCGTCTGGCGGAACTCACTTTCGAAATTCACCCCTCGGCCTATGTGCTGCGCTCCGACCATCCGATGGTGACAATTTGGGCGATGAATGCGGGCGAAGCCGAGGCGGCGCCGCTCGAGCATTGGGACGCCGAGGACGCTCTCGTGACCCGTCCGCACATGCGCGTCGAGACGCATCGCCTCGCGCCGGGCGGAGCGGCTTTTCTTCAGCGCCTCGCCGTGGGCGCGGAATTCGGCGACGCCGTTCGCGTTGCGACCGCCGAAAAGCCGACATTCGATTTGTCCGAAGCGCTCGTCGAGGCGCTCACGGCAGGATTTTTCACGGCAATCAGAGGTGACACATGACGAATTCCGCTCATGATGCGACGCAGCCCGCATCGGGAGCCTCGCTCTGCATCCTCACGCAGCGCGTGATCGGAGCGCTCAAGCGCATTCCCTATTCCTTCATCGCGCTCGGCGCCCGCATTTTCCCGGCCGCTGTCTTCTGGCAATCTGGACAGACGAAGCTCGAGGGTTGGCGTGTCTCGGAAAACGCCATTTATCTCTTCAAGGAAGATTATAAGCTGCCGCTTCTCGATCCCGTCGTCGCGGCGCACGCCGCCGCGATCATCGAGCATGTATTTCCGGTTTTGCTCGTGCTCGGTCTCGCGAGCCGGCTCGCCGCGGCGGCGCTGCTCGCCATGACGCTGGTGATCGAAATCTTCGTCTATCCCGACGCATGGCCGACGCATGGCGTCTGGGCGACCTGCCTGCTGCTCGTCGTCGCGCGCGGACCCGGCGTCGTTTCGATCGATCGCCTGCTGCCGCGCCGCTGCGCGCGCCCGTGAGAACGGCGCGTCATGCGGACAAGGAAATCCTCGTCACCAGACCGTCCGCGAACCATTGCGCGAGGAATCCGGCGGCGCGCTGCAACAGAGTCTCGTCTTTGTTCTGAAACTCGAGCAGCGTGCAAATAGCATCGTATTTTTATGTTACCCGAAGGTGCGTACTTGTCTAATCGATCTGATGGCGCTCATAAATTCCGGAGCAGCCGGAGGGTTCCGGGGTGCAATTGGGAGAGTGAGCATGACCAAACATTTCACAATGGGTGGCACCGCCACCTTCGACTTCATTGAACTCCTCGGCGGCTATATCGTTGCGATGACGGGCGACTTCGACGGCGGCGCGTTTGCACGGGTTGTCGGCGAGCCGCGCGTCCAAGGGAATAAGACCTATCTCGACATGGAACACACTTTCATCCGCAAAGACGGCTCCACGATCCAGACCCGCGACCAAAGCGTTCTGACCGCGGTCGAGGGCGAAGCGCGTCTGCTCGGAGCCACCACCTACAACGTCGTCAAGACGACGGGCGCCTTCGAGGGCCTGACCGGCCAGTTCCGGTCATGGGGTTCGGTCGATCCAGCAACAGGTCAGGGCGTGCTACGCTTCTGGGGCTCGATTGGCGAGGCGTCGGCGAAGGCCGCCTGAACCGGAATGCACCTTGGCGGGGCGGGGCCGTAGCATCCGCCCCTAAGTGTCCGGAGTTTTCCAAATGGCTACTCTTCTCCATCTCGACGCCAGCGTCCGAGGCGGTCGCTCGTTATCACGTCAATTGAGCCGATCGTTCATCGATGTATGGTCTGAGCAACATCCCGCCGATGCGGTGCTGCGTCGGGACCTTTCCGAACACGCGCCGCCCTTCGTCGATGAGGCGTGGATCGCAGCCTGCTTCACCAAACCCGAAGCTCGCACGCCGGCGATGCACGCTGTGCTCGCGGTTTCAGACGAACTGATCAGTGAACTGGAGGTCGCCGATGTTCTCGTGATCGGCACGCCGATGTTCAACTACGGCATGCCCGCGATACTCAAGGCGTGGGTTGATCAGGTAGTGAGGGTCGATCGCACCTTTTCTTTCGATCTCGCGCGCGGAGACTGGCCCCTCGAGCCGATCTTGTCGGGCAAGGCGCTGGTCATTCTGACCTCGAGTGGCGAGTTCGGCTTCGGCCCAGGCGGTGAACGTGAAGAGATGAATCACCTCGATACGCACCTTCGCGTCGTTGGCCGCTATCTCGGTGCGACGAAAGCCTTTCATATCGGAATCGAGTATCAGGAGTTTGGCGACGATCGCCATTCCCGCTCACTAGCCGACGCATTGGCCGCAGTGCAGCCTCTGGTGCGGCAGGTGTCTGAATTCATCGCCACCCGCCCATTGTCGACGACGTCGCGATGATGTTTGCCTCCGAGCCCGCGATCCGAGTTCTCGATGAGGCGAATGGCCCAGGCTCGAATGGGATCGACGCCTCGAGGCCGGGCGGCCGTATTCGAAACGGAATGAGCTAGGCGCCGTGCTTGGCCTACTCCTTTTTCAGATTGCCCGATCGAAGGCTATGCGAGCCTTTTCGACAGCGCGAAAATTCTCGATCACCCATTGATCGAGCGCTCCGACGACTCGGCCGAGCGACGCTCCGAGTGGAGTCAGGCGATACTCCACTCGAGGCGGCACTTCCTGGAAGTCCTGACGCACAACGATCCCATTTCGTTCGAGACCGCGGAGCGTCTGGGTGAGCATCTTCTGCGAAACACCGTCGAGACGTCGCATCAGCTCACCGTTACGTTTGGCCCCTTCGGCCAGGACGGGCAGCAGAAGCAGCGCCCATTTGTCGCCGATTATGGCCAATACCTCACGCGATGGGCACGCGGAGTTCCACGGGTCGGCTAGGGGCAATTTTTGGCGCGCCATAAATCTGTACGGCTCTATAGTTACTATAAGGCGTGTACCTTACTAGTGGTTATTATCCCTGTCAATCGAGCGTGCGCGATCGTCCCGCGTAAGGTGATCGAGTAGGTTTTGGCGCAAACGTTTCGTGACGCGCAAGCAGCGGCGCCTGTATCAGTTCGGTCAAGCGTGAAACGCGCTCGTGACACAGCAACGACGCAGACCTGCTCCTGACGGACCAACTATGTTCGAAGGTCCAAGAGCAGGTACGAGTGGCTGCCGCGGCTCGAAACTCGTCCCACATGGTCAATCTTCGGGCCACATGCCGAGAAAGTGGGAAATCATCCGTTGGATTTCATGGCTGCTCGCGCCGGAGTGAATTTCAACCGCCAAGCCCCAGACTAGTGAAACGACGAGGCGGGCCGTATCGGCGGGATCCCAATCTTCGGGAAACGCAAGTCCGGACTCCCGATCCTTTCGGAAGCGTTCGGCCAACTCGTTCCGAATAGCGCTTCGGCCCTCGGCCCACCGGGCGCGAAATGGATGATCATCGCAAATCGGGAGCGCGTTATTCAGGATCAGACATCCGGGCGCATGGTCGGGAGACGTCAGTAAATCGCTGATGCCAAACAGAAGCGATGCCGCCACGGCTCGAGCGTCCGGCTCCCGCAACGCTCGCTCCACGATCTCGTTCTGGCGCGCGAGATAGACCTCGACGATCCGGAGAAAAACCGCCTCTTTGCTCCCGAACGCGAAATAGAAGCTCGGCGCGCTAATGCCGATAGCTTTCGTCAGATCTCCGATGGACGTGTTGTCATAACCCCGCCGCCAAAACATGTCGGCGGTGACATTCAGCGCCTTGTCGATGTCGAATGTCCTGGGTCGCCCCATCCGTCATCCTCTTCCATATGTAGCGACCGCTACAGAATCGCTTGACGCTCCCTGTCATGGTAATATAGTGAGCGATATAGAATCAACCCCATGACGATTTCCGTAGACGCCGAGGGCGACGCCATGAAGCATTTTTTGCTCGAAGGAAAACATCTCGTCCCTTTCGACGAGTTGCACGATCTCGTCGCCGAGCATTACGCTTATCTGCAAGCCGGCTACGACAACGGAAATTTTCTGTTTTCCGGGCCGCAAGTCCCGCCGCATGGCGGTTTCCTGGTGGCGCGGGCGCGAACGCGGGAGGAGTTGGATGCGCTGCTCTCGGCCGAACCCTTCGTGCGGGAGGGGAAGATGGTCTTCACCCGCGTCACCGAGTTCGAGGCGGCGCAATTCCAACCTGCGATCGAGGATTGGTTCGCCGGCCGGCCGGTGTGAGATGCGGCGCTTTTCACAGGTCATAGCGCTCGCGGCCAAACATCATGGGGCCGAAGCAATCGCGCAGGGCCTCGAAGACGTCCGGTCTCGCTCTGCGAAGGAGATCGCCGCGCTCGAGGACGACCGGGTCCTCGCATTCATGGCACATCGCATTTTTTGCGCGGGCTTCTCGCGAACGCAGATCGATAAGAAGTGGCCCGCTTTCGAGGATGCGTTTTGGAGATTCGTCCCGGCGCGATGCGCGGCGATGAGCGAGCCAGAATTCGACCGGCTCCTCGCGAACAAGAGCATCGTGCGAAACGGCGCCAAGATCTCCGCTGTTAGAGAGAACGCAAGATGGATCCTGGAGCTGGCGCGTGAGCACGGATCCGCTGCGCGACTCTTTTCGGAATGGCCCGATGACCGCAACGTCGAATTGCTCGACCTGATGAAGCGACAGGGAAGTCGTCTCGGGGGCGAGACCGGCATGCGGCTGCTGCGTGCGCTCGGCAAGCCGGCCTTTGTCCTCACGAAGGACGTCATCGCTGCGCTGGTGCGAGAGGGAGTCATCGACTCGCCGCCGACGAGCAAGGCGCAGATGAAGGCCATACAGACTGTGATGAACCAGTGGTCGTCAGAGACCGGCTTGGACCTGACCGCTTTGAGCCGCTATCTCGCCTGGAGCATCGGACCGGGTGCGGCGGCGCCGGGCGTTGCGAAGCGCTAGTGTATGTCAACCGATTGGAGCGACCGACCCGATGCTGCAGACGCTGTTCGTGAGACCTTCATTGCTTCGGTCTCCCCGAAATAGCGAATAGAAAGTCTAAAGACGAGGAATATTGCGCATGTCTCTCAATGTTCAAATTCAATCGCTCATTCAGACATTTCGTTCGACGCTTCCGCCAGCGTTGAATGCGTTGATCGAACTGGGCGCTGGTGAAATCAGCGCCCTGCCGATCGTGGAGAACGCGCTCAAGGCGGGCGATAGGGCGCCGGATTTCGCTCTACAAAATTACACCGGCGCAACGCGCAGCTTGGCAGACTATCTGAAAGCCGGCCCGCTGGTGCTCACATTTTACCGCGGACTGTGGTGCCCTTACTGCAATCTTCAGCTTGCGGCCTACAATGCGCGTCATGCGGATTTCTTGGCTTTGGGCGCAAATCTCGTCGCCATTTCTTCCGAAGGGCCAGACGGGCTCGAGGTGCTGAATGCATCGGACCTTCCGAAGGAAAGCAGAGAAACTGTTATCAGCGCCCCTGCATTCGATGTGTTGCACGATGTCAGCGCCATCGTCGCCAAGCAATTCGGCGTGGCCTTCACGCTGCCGGAGCCTCATCGCAAACTTCTGGAACGGTTCAAGGTGAACATCGAGAAAGCGAACGGCGACGACACCTACGCTTTCGCAGATCCCGCCACGTACATAATCAAGCCGGATGGCATCATAGCTTGGGCATACATTCCGAACAATTACCGCAAGCGCGCCGAGGTCGAGGACATTCTCGCTCAGCTTCGCCTGCTGTTGAAGAAATGAAGGAGCAATCCGGCTCGACTGAGGGCGCAGAAGCACTCCTGAGTTGAACGCGGGAGCCGAGTTGTGCGCTCCTCCACGCTTTGCTCTTCGCTGCGCCGAACCACCTACACCGGGCAGCAGGATGCCTGTCGAATTCTAAACAATCGATGCGACGCGACGCGGCTTGCTCCGGGCCGCGCCGCGCCCGCTCTAAAGAGTGCGAGCATATGGAAGGCGAAGCGAAAGGCCGGCGCGCAGCGCGAGGATCCGGATGATCCTGCGACAACTGCAGCTCTGGCTCGGCCTCGTCGCGGCGCGGTCTTCGTCGTCATCGGCATTTAGGGCAGCTTGCTCGCCTTTAAATTCCGGATACGCCGCCAGTGCGACTCTCCGAGTCGATCGGGCGGCCCCGTCGGAGCCAGCCGCCCCGTCATTTGCGAAGGATCGGATAACCCTGAACATAGACGAGATCGGTGGCCCGAGCGGGCTCGTGACAGCCAAGACAATCCTTCTTGTAATTGGTCGTGGCCGTCAGCTTCGTCTCAGTGCCCTCGTAGAAGGCCCAACCCCAACCGTCGCCGAAACGCGGCGACCGGCTGGATTTGTCTTTGACCAGCACGAAGCGGCCCGCGAGCTCGCCCGCGTAGCTGGCGACGCCCGTGGTCAACGCCTCGGTCTTGGCGGCGTAGACGTCCTTGACGAGTACGGCGCCTTCCGGGAAGGCGCCGGTGGCGAGATAGGCGTCGATATTCTTGCGTTCGGTGTAGACAACGTGCAGTTGCTTCGCGCCGTCAGCGGGCTTATCGGCGAGAACGGAGAATGCGCCGAGCTGCACCCAATCCCCGCGATAGTTCGCTCCAGGCACATGCAACGCGGCCTCGGCCTCGACCGCCTTCGCCTTTTCAGGGGCGCTGATTTCCTGGGCGTGCGAAGCGCAAAGGGACGCAGCCAATGCGAGGCCTGTCCATGCGAGAGTTCGTGTCATCGATATTGCTCCCAATCCAATCAAGGATGAACTGCTCGAAGCCTTCCGCCGGCGTCGAGGATGCCGGCCGGTCCGCGCGGCGGCTTCAGCTCGCCGAACGGCCCGTGTGGACGCGCGGGAAATCAATGTCCGTCTGCGCGACATTGTTGAGATAGTTGGTGAAAATGTTGAGCGTCAAATTGGCGACGATCTCTAGCACGTCGCCGTCGGAATATCCGGCGGCTTTCACAGCCGTGAAATCCGCATCGCTCACCTTTCCACGATTGGCGAGCACGCTCTTGGCGAAGACGAGCGCGGCGCGGGCCTTCGGATCGGCCGAATCGCCGGCGTAGCCGCGGACGATCTCATCGGCGTCGAGGCCGACCATCTTGCCGATCGCTTGATGCGCTGAGGCGCAATAATCGCAACCATTGGTTTCGGCCGACAGCAGGGCGAGCTGCTCGCGCAGCGTGGCGGGCAGAGCTCCGCCGCCGACGGCGCCCGAAAAGCCGAGGTAGCTGTTCAGCACGGACGGCGCATGCGCAATGGTCTTCAGCAGATTGGGCACGACGCCGAGCTTGCCTTTCACGGCGTCGAAAGTGGCGCGGATATCCGCCGACGCGGAATTAGAATCGAGGACGGGAATTCGCGGCATGAGTGTCTCCCTGGAAGGATGGTTCGACGAGGCGAGACATGCGCGATCAAAGACGTATGATCAAGCTGATGGCTGATATGGCGGAGTATGGGCAAACGGAATGAGACGATCCGCAAACACAACTCAGGCCTCGCCGCTCTGGTAGCGGGTCGGCGGAGCGCCGAAGCGCTGCCCGAAAGCCCGCGTGAAGGCGGCTGGTGACCGATAGCCGATCTCGCGGGCGACCTCCTTGACGCTGATATCGGCGTTGGACAGACGGGCCAGCGCCTTCTGCAGCCGCCATTCCCCGAGATAGGCTATCGGGCCTTGCTTCATCAGCTCGGCGAAGCGATCGGCGAAACGGCTGCGGGACATGCCGACCTCGGTGGCAAGGCCATCCACGGTCCAGGCGCGCGCGGGATCCTTGTGCAGCAGCTCGAGCGCGCGGCCGATCTGCGGATCCGTCATCGCCTCTAGAATGCGCGCGAGCTCGGGGCACTGCTCGATGCTGGCGCGAACGGACTCGATGAAGAAAACTTCGCACAGCCGCGAAATGGCGGCCGATGATCCGAGGCCGTCGGTGAAGGCGCGCCGCGCGACGAGCCGCAGCGTCTCGTCGAGGAGCACGTGACGCGCCCGGTCGGCTGGTGTCAGCACGATCACCTCGGGAAGCGCGCGCAGCAAAGGATGATCGGCGCCTTCGGTAAAGCCGAAATGGCCGCAGACCATCTTCGTCGAGGCGTTGGCATTTCCGCTGCCGACCACGAAGACGCCGTTGCCGTCGTAGCCGCTCTCCTTCACCACTGTCTCGAGGGGGGAGGGTCTTCGGCCGGGACTGTCGGCCAACGTATGCTCCTGCCCGCGCGCGATGAGCACGAGGTCCCCGGGGCCGAGATCAACCGTGAGGCCCGAGGCGAGCGCCACATGACATCGCCCTTGGATAACGAGATGGAATCGCGCGGCGCGTGCGTAGGACGGCACGGTGATGGCCCAGGGAGGAGAATAATCGGTTCGAAAGTAGAGCGTCGCGCGCAGACGGATCGTATCGAAAATGTCGCTGAGGACGTCGGTCATGCGGATCGGCTCTCGGTACGCGAGTCGGCTCGGCCGCCGCATTCGAGATAGAGGCGACGCGCGCGTTCAGCGATAGCACGGAAAGCCCGGCGTCGACGCTCCTCGCAGACACGAAATCAGCAAATCAAATGGCGGCGAGGACGATTGATAGCGCGGCGCAGGTCTTCGAAGAAATGATGGAAGAGTGCGGCGTCGAGGTCGACCATTCCACGCTCAATCGCTGGGTCGTCAAGTATGCACCTTTGCGGGAACAGTAGTACCTTACTCACAAGCGCGCGATCGGGTGAAGTTGGCGACTCAACGAGACCTACGTGAAAGTCAAAGGCCGCTGGAAATATCTGTATCCGGCTGTCGACCGTTGCGGTGCAAATTTTGCGGACGGCCGCGCGATGGGGTTCGGCATTTCATTGGGATCAGGCAGCGAGCACCGCAGTCCAGATTTCCAGCGCAGTTGTCCCTGCGGCTCTAAATTTGCTCAGTGCGAATTGACCTCTCCTGATGCTATGCATGAGTTCGACGCCGGCGATGGTGATCGCGGCATGTCGGAGTCGCTTGAACCCGAGCATCGACCCCAACCTACGCTTTATCGTTCGGTGATCCTGCTCGATGAGACTATTCAGGTATTTCGAAGATCGAATTCGCGTCCGTACGCCGCCTCGATGCTGTGCGAGAAGTTCGCGCGCCGGCCGATACGAAGCCTGATATCCGTCGAGCGTAATTTTGCGCGGCAAGCGTCCTTGATTTGCGAAGGCGCGACGGAATAGCGCTTTGGCGGCGGCGACAGCTCGCTCGGCGCGCAGCAACAAGCCTACCGCGTTTCCTGCCTTGTCGACGGCGCGGTAGAGATAGACCCAGCGTCCATTGATCTTGCTCGGCGCTCTTGATCGGAACGAAGCGCGTTCCAGGACGCGACGCCGCCTCGCAGATCGCCTCCGCGTCGACCGCGTCGTTCTTGCCGCGCTTGACGTAAGGCTTGGTACAAGCCGGCGGCATCAGCAGGACTTCGTGGCCCATCGTCTCGAATTCGCGCGCTTAATAATGCGCCGAGCCGCAGGCTTCCATGCCGATGAGGCAGGGCTCGATCTGCGCAAAGAACTCGTGCATCTTCGAGCGCTTCAATTTGCGCTTCACCGTAGGCCCGCCTTCATTCGCCAGCGCGTGAACTTGAAATTGTTCTTGGCCAGATCGACTCCGATTCTGATAAGCTGTTTCACGGACGGTCTCTCTCTTTGTGGCGCTCCGGCGACCACGCCTTGGCACTACGATGCCGTTGAGGAGAGGCCGTCCACATGATTGGACGCAATTGCGAACCTCCAGTCCGATCGAAAAAAGCGCCTTTGCGACGGTGCGGCACAGAACCGTACGCGTGAAAGGCGCGCTCTCCCAGGACACGGAGCGGCTGATGGTGTTCAAGCTGGTGATGGAGGCGTCGAACAGCTGGCGCAGGCTGCAAGGACAAAAGCTCTTGCCGAAGCTCATGTGCGGTGTAAAATTCCGTGACGTAATCGAAATCGCGCTTGATCAAAAATCCGCCGCTACCCTGCTTGTGAAGAAGTTGCTTCAGCAGTCGCTGAGCCGCATCGGCAATACGGCAACAAGTTCGCTCGCTAGGCGCAGCCGATATTTTTACTTCTGACCATGGCCAGCAGGCTTGAAGACACCACCCTCATATTGCGCCATTTCCGGCATAGGCAGAACACGAAGTTCGTCTAGGTTCAGCAGATGCTTCTCATATTGAGCAAGATACTGGAGCCGCTGGTCGGCGGTTATCCGGTTCGGAGCATAAGCGACAAAAGGCTCGATCACCGAGAAGCCCACGAATCCGAGCGTGCCGCGATGTACGGGGAAGAGCAGGTCTTCGACGTCCGCGTAGACACCTCGATCGGAGTAAACCTCCCGTGGGCCGCCGACCGTTACCGAGCACATCGCGCGTTTGCCGCGCATGACCCCTTGGTCGAAATAGCGTCCGCCACCATAGACTCGACCGATGGCAAATACGCGGTCGATCCAGCCTTTCAAAATTGCCGGCAAGCTGAGCCACCAGATCGGAAACTGAAAAATCAAAAGATCGCAAGCAGCGAGTTTGTCCATTTCCGCCTGAAGATCGGAAGCAAAACCATTGGTCGCACAGGCACGGGCCTCTTCCCCTTGCAGGCGCAAATAGTTTGCATCTGCAACTCCCGTGAAATTTCGGCGGCTTGATACCGGATCGAATTCCATGGCGTAGAGATCTGAGACGACTACTCTATGGCCGGCGCTTTTCAGAGCATCAACGGCTCTACGGGTCAGGGCTCCGTTGAAACTATTGGGTTCTGGATGGGCGTGAACAATCAGGACGTTCATTGCAAAAGGTTAGCCTTCCGAGCTTGAAACAACACAAAAATCGCTTCGTGGCGACGCCGCCTTCATCGAGGCTTCGAGTCACGACTCTGGCGAACGATCGAGATTAACATGCTTCTTCCCGATGTCCCATCGGGTTCCGAGCGTCCCGCGCGTCATCTGTAGAGTCGCGCGACTGGACCACAGCGCCGATGCTGGCGATCATAACGGCTATAATGCCCGCTATCTGCCGCGGCGAGAGCTTCTGATCAAGGATCACGTACCCCAGCAACGCCCCGAACGCAGGTTCGAGGCTCATGAGGATGCTGAATGGTCCGAGCGGCATTCGTCGCAAGGCCATCATTTCGAAGGCAAACGAAGTGAATGGCCATAGGAGCGCCAAACCCGCCACATACAAGATATGGCTCGTGATATGTGAGTCGGGTTCAAGCGCCATCCCGACCGGCCACGCGAGGATCGCAGAGACGATCAAGGCGACACAAAGTCCCTCCTGCTCAGAGAAGAGTCCTCCGACGTGTCGCATGAGCACAATATAGCCGCCCCAGCCACACGCTGCGGCTAGCGCAAGCATCACGCCGACGCTATCGAACAGCAATCCATCATGACCATAAGTCATCGCGACTACGCCTCCGACGGCGAGCAAGGGCAGCGCAACCCGCCTCAGCCCTTTCAGTGAAAGCGCGGCTACCGCCAGCGGGCCGAGGAATTCGATGGTCATCGCGGCGCCAATTGGAATGCGCGTCGCAGCTACGTAAAAACAGATCGCCATGACCGCTACGACGAAGCCGAGCGCGACCGCACTGCGCCACTGGCGGGCGCCAAACGACAGGAAATTCGGGCGCGCCCATACGATGCAGAACAGGGCAGCGCACCCCAATCGCAGCGCTGTGCTGCTGATAGCTCCCTCCGAAAGCAGGAGCGGCACGGACACCGCCGCTGCGAACTGGGAAACAAACATGGAGCCGACCGCAAGACCGGCTCCAGTCACCAGATTCCGGCGGTTGCTCATGTTCAACTGCCGGCGGATCTGCGCCGTGCGGCGCCAAATGCCTCGGAGCTGACGAAGAGCGCCACGCCGAAGAGAGTCAAATCCTTGAGAAGAAAGCCCGCATCGGCCGACTGCGGATCAAGCCCCGGTGTCGAGAATAGGAAGCTCTGCGTGATCAGCAACGCGCCGGCGGCGCCGAGGCTACCGTAGGCGGAGAGGAGAGGTTGGAAATGACGTAAGGCGATCAGCACGCCGAATATTAATTCGATCACTCCGATAAAATCCGATCCGCCCTGTTGGCCGAATAGCGGATTGACCCAGAAGAGAAAAGGGCTGTGCGCCATGAGCGGCGCGACGTCTGCGGCCTCCTGTGGCGTGAACTTGAATAGGCCGAATCCGATAAAAAACAGCACCAAGCTCCAACGCGATACGCCCACTCCTAGATGGGCTAGGCGCCCTTCGGTCGCTTCACTGAGCATGTTGATCTCCTCATATATGCGTGCTACACACACATAATGAAACGGGCGCCTTCCTGTCAAGCTTCGCTCCGCTGCTCACCCGGCTTACGTTTCGCGTGTGAGCTGACTTGCTTCGGTCCCCGGTCATTGAGCGGGAACGTGTATAGGCGCGCGACGACTTGTTTTCGAGCCACGCCGCTCAATGGCGCTGCTCGACGAAAAGCCAAGAGGCGTCGGTCACGCGACGCCACTGCAGAGCCGGACACTATGGAAATGATCGTCGATCTGCGCCGGCTATTGGTAGGTCGCATGGCTTGCGTCCGCCGGGGTGTCCGAGCAGTTGCGCCGGCATCCGCCACTCTGCGACTCCGTGCGCCGCACGGCCGCCCGTCGCAACAATCTCGCGGCGCTTCATTGCGCGATCAGGACGTCGGCGCCAACGAGGGGCTAATATGCGTAATTCGGACGCAACCAATACATTCGAAATTCGCTTGGCGCAGCCCCAAGACGCAGCGTCCCTTCAAGTGATCGAACTCGACGCTGCGCGACGCTTTGGCGCAATTCCTGAAACCCGCATCTGCGTCGAGCTCTCTGTGCGAGGATTTGAAGAGCATCGACGTGCTTGCGAGGAGGGCGTCGCCCTCGTAGCCGAGGCCCAGGATGGACGTGTGGGCTTTCTCCTCGTGATTCCATTGGACGGGCGAGCTCATATCCTCGAAATGGCGGTCGCCTTGGAACATCAGGGCCGAGGCTGCGGCCGTGCGCTGATCGCGGCCGGAGAGGACTGGGCGATCCGAAAGGGATTCGAGGAAATGACTCTGACCACGTTTCGAGACGTAGCTTGGAATGCGCCCTTCTATGCGAGGCTCGGCTATGAGGCGTTCGAGGCAGGGCCGGACCGACCGGAATTCGGCGCGCTCGTGGCGGACGAGATCGCGGCGGGCGTTCACCGCGCGCCGCGCGTTGTGATGCGCAAGACGTTGCCGGTCGAAATCGGATCGGGATTGTCCTTCTCCGTACGGCCAGAGCGGACAGGCGAGTTCCGCGCGATTCACGAATTCATCCGAAAGGCTTTCGAGACCGCGCATTACGCCGAAGGCGACGAGCAGGATTTCGTCGACGAGCGGCGGCGCAGGGACGCCTATGTGCCGGAACTGGCCCTGCTCCTGGAAGCTGGCGATCGAATCGTCGCGCATTTGATGCTCACGCGCATCTCCATTTCCACCGCATCCGGGCCGTTTCCGATCCTGCTGCTCGCCTGCGTCGCCGTTGACGCAGAGTGCCGCAATAGAGGCGTGGGCTCCGTCTTCATCGAACGAGCGCTCCGGCGCGCAGCCACGCTCGGCCACGCGGCGGTCATCCTGTTGGGAGATCCCGCTTACTACCGGCGCCTCGGCTTCGAATCTTCAGAAATGTTCGGCGTCAGCAGTGAGAACGGCGTCGAAGCGCGATATGTGCAGATGCGCGAATTGACGCCGGGCGCGCTGGCAGGCGTGTCGGGCAGCATCAAATTGCCGAGTTGATGCATATGATGAAAATCGCCCCATTCGTTCTCCTCGGCGCTCCGACGCAATGTGACGGGCGTCCGGGAGGCGTCGAGCGCGCTCCGAATGTGCTGCGCGATCTCGGCGTCCTCGGCGCCATCGGGGCGTCGGTCGATCTCGGCGATCTACCGGTCAGGATAGACGGTCCGGACCGCGACCCGATTTCTGGCGTCATCGGCGCTACGTCGGCGGCGCGCGCGATCGGCCGTACCCGTGACGCGGTGGAGACTATTCTTGGCAATGGCGATCGACCGTTCATGCTCGGCGGCTGCTGCACCTATGCGATAGGCGCGGTGGCCGCCGCTGCCCGCGTATTCGGGCGCTGCGGGCTCGTCTATATCGACGGTCATCTCGATCTCTACGACGGAGAAACATCGCCGACCGGGGAAGCCGCGGATATGCCGGCGGCGGCGATGCTCGGGAAGGCGGGAGATCTCTTCACACGCGCGATGGGCATGGCGCGGGCCGTCGTCCCCGAAGATGTGGCGTTGCTCGCCTGTCGCGATCATGCGGTCGCCGAAGCCGAAGGATCGCTGCTGCCGCGTGATCTCGGCCCCGGACTTTTTTATCGCGACGTCTCGGGGCTCCGCCGAGCCGGGCTGCAGGAGACAGCGGCGGACGTGCGTCTGCGCCAGGAAGGCGGGGCGAGGCGCTATTGGCTTCACGTCGACTTCGACGTTCTCGACGATGCCGTCTTCCCTGCTGTCGACTATTCCATGCCAGGGGGCCTTTCCTGGAGCGAGCTCACGACGCTCGTTCGCCCCTTACTGGCCTCTGGCTCTCTGATTGGCGTTTCGACCGCTTGCTACAATCCGGATAGAGACGCCGACCTCACCGGGGGACGACAGATCGTCGAATTCCTCCATCGAGCGCTCGTATCGGGAGAATTCGAATGATCGAGGTTCGATCTTGGAATCGCGCGCTTCGACGCGCGTCGAAGGTACTGCCGTCATGGGCTTGATCTCGACGACCTATCTGGCGCTGACACATTCGCCGTCAGTCGGCGCCCTCGCGGAGCCGAGCGACGTCGTCGACATCACGATCGAACGTCCTGCTCTCGAGGAATATATGCGCCTTTGGCGCACGATCGGCGAGCCGCTCAATTGGGACGGTCGGTTGCGCACTTCCGCCGAAGAGCTTGCGACCATCTTGTCGAGCTCCGACACCGAGATTCATCTCGCGCGGATTCGAGGCGAGGCGATCGGCCTGTGCGAATTCAGCATGAGCGCGTCGCTCGGCAGCGAGATCGTCTATTTTGGTCTCATCCCGGCATTCCAGGGCAGACGATTGGGGCGTTACCTACTGGACATTGCCTTGCGCCGGCATTGGAAGACCCATCATCCGCGCCATGTCTGGCTGCATACCGACAATGGGGATGATCCCAGGGCGCTGCCGCTATACGAACGGTTCGGCTTCCAAGCCTTTGCGAAAGTCGATATGCCGGAAACGGCGACCGAGGCGGACTATCGCTCGGTCGCTCGCTCGCGATTGGCAGTCGCGACTTCGGATCGAGGTGAGCAAGGTGAGTGACGTCGAACGCAAAGACAGTCTGCGCACGGCCAATTTGTTGGCGGCGCTCGCGTTGGAGCTGACCGGGAGACTCGAGCGT
Organism: Methylosinus sp. LW4; assembly: GCF_000379125.1. NCBI lineage: Bacteria > Pseudomonadati > Pseudomonadota > Alphaproteobacteria > Hyphomicrobiales > Methylocystaceae > Methylosinus > Methylosinus sp. LW4. The sequence goes on from NZ_KB900627.1 coordinate 689,254, forward strand.
CTGACCAAGCGTCATCCCAATGAGACGACGTCGTCATTGGCGGCGCTCAACGTCATCGGCTTCTACGAGGGATGCTCCAACAATGCGCTGAGCCGAGCCCTCGGATTGTCACACACGGCGACTGTTCGCCTGGTCGACAAGCTGGAAGCATCCGGGCTGGTGACGAGCGAAACCGGAGCCGATCGCCGTTTCGTCTCCTTGAGGCTCACCGAGAGCGGTCGCGAACGTGCACAGGAGCTCCTATCGGAGCGATGCCGGCGTCTTTGTGAAACGCTCGACATTCTTTCGACGAACGACCGTCGACATTTGTCGCGCATATCCGAGATCCTGCTCCGTTCGCTCGTCTCCGCCGCCGGAGACGCCGACCACATCTGCCGACTTTGTGACGAGACATCCTGTCCTGAAGATCGATGTCCCGTCCACAATCGGGCGATCGCTCTCGAGTCGAACAGCGAAAGTTGAGGTCGACCACCTTCGAATGGTAAGCGGCTTCACGGGATCAGGACGATCTTGCCCCGTGTCTGCCGTGACTCTAGTGCTCGATGCGCCGCCGCCGCCTGAGCGAGAGGGTAGACCCCTCCGATCGTCACCGCGATTTCGCCGCGTTCGGCCATGGCGAACAGCTTCGCCGAGCTTTGCTGCAGACCCGTCGGCGTGAGCAGAGGCGTGAGGGCGAAGCCGGTGATGGTCTGATTTTGGAAGATCAGACCGAGCAGATCGGGAACGCCGAGATCGAAGTCGAGAATATTGAGCGAGCCATAGATAACGAGCCGGCCCAGGGGCGCGAGGGCCTTCAGGCTCTCCTTCGTCACCGCCCCGCCGACCGATTCGAAGATAATGTCGACGCCTCGACCATCGGTGAGATCGCGTGCGGCCTGCGACCAGTCGGCTACCGTATAATCGATGGTCGCGTCGGCGCCGAGCGAACGAGCGAATTCACGTTTGTCTTGCGTGCTCGCCGCCGCGATCACCTTTTTTGCGCCGGCGCGTTTGGCCAATTGCACGAGCAGGCTGCCGACCCCGCCCGCCGCCGCCGACACGAGAATTTGCTTGTCGACCGCCGGAGCCTGTTCGAGGAGATAAAGCGCCGTCAGGCCTTGAACCATGAGGGCGACTGCATGTTCGAAGGGGAGGCTTTTCGGAATCTGCGTGACGAATTCGGCAGGGCAGGAGACCAATTCGGCGTAGCCGCCGAAGAACTTGCCCGCTGCAAAAAGCGCCCCCGCCACTCGGTCGCCCAATGCAAAGCCCACCACGCCGGGACCGATCGCTTCGATGATCCCCGCCGCTTCGGCGCCCAATATGCTCGGGAGTGGCGGCGTCACGGCGTAGCGATTTTGCCGCATCGCCGTTTCGGCGAAGTTCACGCCGGCGGCCTTCACGCGGATCAATATCTCACCCGGACCGACGGTCGGGATAGGCGCATCGACCAGCTCCAAAGCTTCCGGGCCGCCGAAGGCGTTTAGTTGTACGGCTCTCATCGTCATTCTCCTATCCGTCGTCGCGAGCCTCGAGAGTTCTTCGACACGCGTGCTTCTTCAGACGGCGGATTCGTGCCATTTAGACGCTCTAACAGACTACAGAGAAATTCGTCTCATACTGACCTGGAGGTAAGTATGGCGTCGGTGATGAAGAACCTTCCGCCCTTGCCCGCGGAGAGAACTCTCCGCGTGATATCCGGCCGCTGGAAGCCAGTGATCCTCTATCACTTGCTGTCGGGACCGCGACGACTGTCGGAATTGGGCCGGCTCATGCCCGCCGTCAGCCAAAAGGTGCTGATCCAGCAATTGCGCGAGATGGAGGCGCATCGAATTGTGAGCCGTACCGTCTTTCCCCAGGTCCCACCGAGGGTCGACTATGAAGCGACCGCTTTGGGGCAGAGCCTGAAGCCCGTGCTCATGGCTCTTTGCGAATGGGGCAGACGACATGCCGCCGAGCTCGACGAGCCGGAGCATGTCGCCGATTGCGCCAGATTATCGCTTCCCGAGTGAGCTACTTTTAGAGACGTGCGCGCGAGCCGAAGCATTCGCGACATCTCCCGATCGACACGCCGGGATGAACGATCGCATCAGAAGATAACGCTCGCTCTTTATAGAAGCACGCGCGGCGGAGTCAGGCTTTGGATTTGAGATAGGCGATCATGCCTATCACATCGTCGGCCACGAGTCTGCCGATCGGTCCGCTCGAATACACCGCATTCAGAATCTTGCCCTCGGGGTCGAGCAGGAAGCCGGTGGTCTGCAGGTGACGAGGCGTATGATTGGCGTAGGCGCCCGTCGTGGCCACGACTTCGTCGAGATCGGCGGAATGCCCCACGGGAAAACTCAGCCCGTGCTTTTCGATAACGCCCTTCGTCGTCGCTTCGTCGTCCACCGAGAAGGCGACGACCTTGATGCCCGCTTGCGCCAATTTTTCACTGGCGCGCTGAAATCCGGCGAGCTGAGCCTGACAATAAGGACACCAGGCTCCCCGATAGATCAGGATTACGGCGAAGGATCCGAGAAGCGACCCCGGGATTTCGATGACGCCGCCTCCGACCGCAGGAATGCTCAAAGGGGGAAAGGCTGCGCCATTTTGCAAATGCGACATTTGGACCTCCAAGTAAATGGACCACATAGTCCACTCCGTCACATTGAGACTGGACTTACAAGTCCAAACCGGTCAAAATTCTCCAATGTCGAACAAGCCATCCGATCAACGTCCCTTGACCCGCCGCGGAGCCGCCACGCGAATGCGCATCGTCGACGCGGCCGCCGCGCTCATTCACGCGCATGGCGTGGATCGCACGACCCTCGACGATGTGATGGCCGAAGCCGAGGTGAGCAAGTCGCAGCTCTATCACTACTTCACCGACAAGGAGGCGTTGGTGCTCGAAGTGATCGCCTTGCAGACGGAGCGCGTTATGGAGGCGCAACGACCGCATCTCGGGGCGCTCGATTCGCTCTCGGCTCTCCAGGCGTGGCGGGATGCGATCGTTCGGCGCTACGAAGTCGGCGACGGAAATGGATGTCCGCTCGGGACGCTGGCGAGCGAGTTGGCGAATGATTCCGAACCCGCTCGCAAGCGACTGGTCGCGGGCTTCTCGCTGTGGAGCGGCTCGATCGAGCAGGGCTTCGCGAAGATGCGCGAGCGTGGCGAGCTCGCCGCTGCCGCCGACCCGCACGAATTGGCGACCGCCACGCTATGTGCGGTTCAAGGTGGACTGCTTCTGGCCAAGACAATCCGATCGAGCGGCCCTTTGAAAATCGCGATCGACATGGCGATCGACAATGTCGCTCGCCACATGACGACGGGCTGAGCCCCTACGCGCCGCTGAACCGAATAGAGTTGGCCGAGCGGACTATACGCCGGGCCGCCCGGTTCTGGTTCTGTCGCCGGCAATTTCGACGATCAGTTCCCTCAGCCAGCGATGGCCGGCATGTCCATGACTGCGCTCATGCCAAATCATGCCGACCTCGAACCGCTCGCCGAGCCACGGAAGCTCGACTATTGTGAGCTGCTCCTCGCGTCGCTGCAGCAGCCGGCGCGGCACGAGCGCGACGAGATCGCTCTCCGAAACGATCTCTGGAACGAAGAGGAACGAACCGGCGGACAGCACGACCTTGCGCTTGCGTCCGAGAGCCTCGAGAGCGTCGTCCACTGGCGTTCGAAAATGGCCGCCGCGTCTCGAAACGACGACATGTTCCAATGCGACATAGTCGTCGATCGTGAGACCATCTACGAGGCGAGGGTGATCCCGCCGGCCGATGAGCACGTACGTCTCGTCGAACAAATGACGGCTCCGAAGATGCGACAGCGTCGCGTCCGGGGTCGCGACGGCGAGATCGGCTTCTCCGCTCGCCAATTGGTGTTCCATGAGCGCCGGCGCGAGATGCCGAACCGCTATCCGGACTCCTGGCGCCCGTTGTCTCGACGCCTTCGCGAGCGGCGCGATCACCGCTGCCTGAATATAGTCGGAACAAGCGATGGAGACGGTCAGCTCCGCCGTCGCCGGATCGAAATCCTGATGAGCCTGGACCGCATACCGCAATTGGTCCAGCGCGTCGCGCAATGGCCCCGCCATTTGCAGGGCTCGTGCAGTCGGAATCATTCCTCGTCGGGCGGGAAGCAGCAGAGGGTCCCCGAAGATGTCGCGTAGCCGCGCGAGCTGCGCGCTCACCGCCGGTTGACTGAGATGCAGCCGCGCCGCCGCTTTGGTGACGTTCCGCTCGGCGAGCAGCGCTTCCAAAGTGGCGAGCAGATTGAGGTCGAGATGGCTGGTATCCATGTGATTTATGCTGCCACTTAATACAATCGATTTCAAACATACCGGCGCGGTCGCTAATTTCAAAGCGACGGAACGGCGCCTAACGCCAGATCATCCCTTCGATATCGCGAGCGGGCGTAGAGGGGCCGCCCCCAACAGGAGCGCTTAGGATGACCAAGAAAATTCTCGTCGTGTTCGCTCACCCGGAGCCGACCTCGATCACGCGTCGACTTGTCGACGTCACGGTCTCGACGCTTACCGGCGAGGGACACGAGGTCATGCAATCCGATCTCTACGGAATGCGCTGGAAGGCCGTGTTCGACGCCGCAGACTTCCCGAACCGAGTCGATCAACAACGGCTGTCCTTCATCAAGGAATCGGCCCATGCCTATTCCACCGGGAGTCAGAGCGCGGATGTTGCCGCCGAGCAGGCCAAATTGCTAGCGGCCGATGCAGTGATTCTCCAGTTTCCACTCTGGTGGTACAGCCCGCCGGCCATTCTCAAGGGTTGGATCGAGCGCGTTTATGCGTTCGGATTCGCTTATGGCTACAAGACCGGCGGCAATGATTATCGCTTCGGTGACGGCGTATTGAAAGGCAAGCGCGCATTGGTGAACGTCATGACGGGCGGCCCTGCGGTGGACTATGGCCCGCGCGGCGTCAATGGGCCCATCGACCAGATCTTGTTTCCCTTGACCCATGGCGCATTGTTCTACCCGGGCATGGATGTCCTGCCGTCGCATGCTGTCTATGGCGCTGCGCATATCACCACCATTGAGCAGGTCAGAGCCGTCGAGGCGGGCTGGTGCGACCGCTTGGCCGGACTCTTCACCGACGCCCCTATTCCCTTCCGCTCGCAAAACGGCGGCGACTTCCCCGATGGTCACACGATGGCCGATCACGTTGCGCTTGGAAAAACCGGCTTGGCCGCGCATCTCGCCGATGACGTGACCATGTGACAGGCGGCGGAAATTTTTCCCGGCCGTTGTAACGCCCTCTCGGCGGCGCGCGAATTGATCCGACGAGGCCCGAGCGCTCTCGATCCGTCGTCAACGATACGCCACCGAGGTTCCAAAATGTTCGATCGACGTCATTTGCAATTGTTATCGTATGTTTCCATCTGCGCGTTGCTCCAGGTTTTCGCGCCGACCCTCGCGCATTCGCGAGATCGAAACGGCGCCGCCGGCGCTGTCTACACGATGAGCAATGATGCGAGCTCGAATGCTCTGTTGACGTTCGAGAGGAATGCGACTGGAGAGCTGACAGCGAAAGGCGTTATTCCCACAGGCGGCCGCGGAACGGGCGCCGGGCTTGGAAATCAAGGCGCTCTGGCGATCAGCGACGATGGCCGCTGGCTCGTCGTCGTCAATCCCGGCAGCGACGACATCACCTTGTTCGATCTGAAATCAGGTCGCCCCGAACCGACTGCGCGCGCCGCGAGCAGCGGCACGAGGCCGATCAGCGTTTCGATCGAGGACGACCTCATCTATGTCTTGAATGCCGGCAGCGACAGTATCGCTGGATTTCGCTTGAATGACCACGGACGACTCGAAGCCGTGACCAATTCGGTGAGGCCATTGAGCGGAACGAGCGTCGGCGCCGCGGAAATCGGAATCAGCCGCGGCGGCAGGAGTGTCGTCGTCACGGAAAAGGCGACGAACAGACTGACTGTCTATGCGCTCGACGACGATGGAAGACCCGCGCGCAGCCCCAACATCACGCCCTCTTCTGGACCGACTCCGTTCGGCTTCTCCTTTTCTGGGCATGGGACGCTGCTGGTGGCCGAAGCGGCCGGAGGCGCTTCGGGAGCGAGTTCGGTTTCTTCCTATCGCGTCGGACCGCACGGAGCGCTGACTCTGCTCCAGGCGTCTGCTCCGACGCACCAGACTGCGGCTTGCTGGGTGATCGCCACGCCAGGAGGCCGCTACGCCTACACCGCCAATACGCCGAATGCGACGATCACTGGATTTGATATCGGACCGCGCGGCGCGCTCTCTCTCCTCGCCAGTGACGGCGTCGCCGCGAGAACCGGAACGGGAAGCGGACCGACCGACATAGCGACCGCGGCCGAGGGACGGCTCCTCTATGTGCTCGATAGCGGCAGTCACGCGATCAGCGCGTTTCATGTCGGCAATGACGGCGCGCTCACGCCCGGCCCGGTGGCGTCAGGGCTCCCGCCGGCCGCAAATGGCATCGCCGCGCGTTGATTCCTGCACCTTCCAAGTGAAGGAGCTGCCGGCCCTGTCGGCAGCTCTTCATCCTCGGCGTGCTTGCCTTCCGCAGCCAAAGCACGTCCCGAAAATTTCGCGCGTCGAGTTCGCGAGAATGGAGCAGAGCTCTTTCATGACGTCCGACGGCTCGCCGACCATCGATGAACGCACACGTAATTTATTCGAACAATATCCAGTCTCGAAGCGCTTGCTCGCGGACAGAGCGCCGCTGTCGACTTGCTTGCGCCATTTGGGGTTGGCGCTGTGGCTCGACCGACGCCTCGATGAAGCGGGCCTTGTTCTTTCAGATGCGGCGAGCCTTGCGCCCGATAATCCTCTGGCGCTCGCCGACCTCGGCTGCGTGCTCTCGGCGGCCGGACGATTGAATGAGGCTCGATCGGCGTTGACCGCTTCGCTCGCGCTGCGTCGAGATCATCTCCCCGCATGGCTCGCTCTCGCCAATGTCGAATCGGCGCTGAACGATAAGCTCGCATCCGAGCGCGCATTGCTCGAAGCCCTGCGGATCGACCCCCGCTCCAAAGAGGCTCTGACGGCTCTCGGGTTGCTGCGTATCGAGTCGAGACGTTACGCGAGCGCGGCGGAGCTCATTCGATCCGCACTGGACCTCGGCGCCGACGCTCCCTATCTGCACGCCTGCCTCGGTCAAGCCCTGTTCCTCATCGGCGAATTTTCACAGGCGTTGGACGCCTTCGAAAAGGCCGTCGCTGCCTGTCCGAATGACATCGGCCTAATTCGAAAGCTGGCGCGAGCGCGCTTCCTTCAGTCGTCGCTCAACGAATCTCTGGACGTCGCGAAAGACGAGTATTCGGCTGTCGCCGGGGCGGAGGCGGAGGATATCGATAGCGTCGGCCGCGCCACTTTCCAATTGCTCATTGGATTTGGTCATCACGACGCGGCGATCCGATTGGGAAGCGCGTTGCTCGGTAACTTCCCGGACGACCGAGTCATCGCCTATCATCTCGATGCTGTCCGCGGACTGTCTCACGCAAAGGCTCCGGCCCGATATATCGTCGAGTGCTTCGACGGATATGCCGATCGTTTCGACGAGCATCTGGTGAAGGCGCTCGAATATGACGTTCCCACTAAGTGCCATACGCTGCTCGCCGCGCTGAACGGGTCCTTTCGTTCGGCGCTCGATCTCGGCTGCGGCACCGGTCTGTTTGGACCGTTTCTCGAGACATTGAGCGATCGAAGGGCCGGCGTCGATCTTTCCCCACGAATGCTCGACAAGGCCAAGGCGCGCGGCTCCTATCACGAGCTGTTCGAATGTGAGGCGGTCGACTTCCTCGAGGCGAGCGACCGACAATTCGATTTGATCGTGGCCTTGGACGTGCTCGTCTATATCGGAGATCTGCAGCCGCTGATTTCCGTTGTATCGGCGCGTCTTGCGCCGAACGGCATATTCGCGATCAGCTTCGAGCGCGGAGACGGGGAAACATACAAGCTTCAGCCGACCGGCCGATTTGCTCATAGTTTCGCCTATATCGAGCGCCTCGCGGCCGGAACCTTCGACATGATCGCCAATCTGGAGACGTCTCAACGGCTAGAGGCGAATGCGCCGGTCCCAGGACATATCGTCCTTCTGCGTCGTAAGCCGTAGACGAGCGACGATCGTATCGGGTGCGCGAGTGGAGTCTCGGATCGCACCTCGATCTGCGCGCATTTGCAACCTCGCTCGCGGACGCGCAGCAGACGCGAGACGCTTCGATACGACGGGCGTTAGAAATTTCCTCCTTATCGCGGCTTCTGCGTAACGCGGATCGCCCGTGAAACGAATTGAGGTCAGCAAGCCATTTCTTGGCTTGTCGCGGTCCTCTACAGGGCTGGCTCTCATTTTCGGGAGATCGAGATGAAATTGACCATCGTTTCCGGCGGCTCGCTCGCCGCTGCGGCCGTCGCGCTCGTCCTCGCCGGCGCGGCGTCGCCGGCTTCGGCGAAAAAGGCGCACAGGACCGTGCAGTGTTTCGGCGTGAACTCCTGCCGCGGTCACTCGGAATGCAAGACGGCGGACAATAGCTGCAAAGGGCAGAATTCCTGCAAGGGCCATGGCTGGCTGCCGGCCAAGTCCAAAGCGGCTTGCGAAGCGCAGGGCGGCACGTTGGGCTGAATCGGCGCTCGGCAAAAGGATGGGCGAGATCTTCGCCCATCCGCTTCTCGATGCGCGGCGGTCTCTGACCGAGAAACGCCTATCCGCTTCAGAGGTGGTTGTGATGCGAATGTCGGGCTTCGGTCTCGGATTGAGGCCGGTCTATTATGGCGAAATCCTCGAAACCAGGCCGAAGATCGACTGGTTCGAAGTCATCACCGAAAATTTTATGATACCCGGCGGCCGGCCGCTCGCCACATTGGAGCAAATCCGGCGCGACTATCCGATCGCGATGCATGGCGTTTCGATGTCGATCGCCTCCACTGATCCGCTCGATCTCGACTATTTGCATGCGTTGAAGGGACTCGCCGATCGATTCGAGCCATGGTCGATTTCGGACCATCTCTGCTGGACAGGCGTTCATGGCGTCAATCTTCATGACCTTCTGCCCTTTCCCTTCACGCGAGAGGCGCTGACGCATGTGGTCGAGAGAATTGGGCGCGTGCAGGAGATTGTGAAGCGACGGCTCGTCATCGAGAACATATCGAGCTATGTGAGCTCGCCTTCGTCAGAAATGGAAGAATGGACCTTTCTGTCGGAACTGGCGCGGCGAAGCGGCTGCGGAATTCTGCTCGACGTCAATAATGTCTATGTGTCCGCTTGCAACCATGGATTCGAGGCGAAGATCTATATCGACGCGCTGCCGATCGAGCCGATCGTTCAGCTGCACCTCGCGGGTCACAGCGATAAGCGCGTCATGAAGATCGATACGCATGACGCGCCGATCTGCGACGAGGTTTGGACACTCTATGCTCGCGCGAAGCGCCGCTTCATGGGCGCGTCGACCTTGATCGAGCGCGACGATAATTTTCCGGCGCTGTCCGAGCTCGTGAGCGAGCTCGATCGAGCGCGGAGGATCGAAAGCGAAAACCTGGTCCCGGAGCGTGCGTTATGACATTGGCCGATTTTCAGAGCGCGTTTCAGAACCGCATCCTCGCAGGAATGGACGGCGCGCAGTCACAGAAGGAACCAATGGGAATTGGCGTCTATGTGGACGCCTATCGTCTGCGGCTGGCGTCGGCTGTCGCCTCGGACTATCCGGCGCTGCGCAACTCGATGGAAGAGAGTGAATTCGAAACGCTCGTCCTCGCTTATATCGAGTCGACGCGATCTTCGACGCCAAATCTGCGCTGGTATTCGCGAGGACTCCCCGAATTCATGATGGAAAGCACGCGTTGGCGCCATCTCACCCGTGAATCCTCGCTCGCCTGTCTCGAGCGTGCGCTCGACGACGCGTTCGACGCCGCCGACGCGGCGATCGGCTCGGCGGACGAGCTTTCCGCGCTCGGACCGCAAGACATGTTTCGTCTGCGCTTCGAGTTCCAACCGAGCCTTCGTCTGCTGACGCTCGAGAGCGGAACCTGCGGCCGCTATGAAGCTCTGTCAGGCGGCGAAGAAGCCGCCCGGTGCGGGGAAGACCGTGAATCTGTCTTGATCTGGCGAAGGAGCGGAGACTGCTTCTATCGACTGCTCGAAGAGGACGAGAGCTTCGCGCTGACATTGGCGCGGGAGGGAAAGTCATTTGGCGACCTCTGCGAATTATTCGCCTTTCGTGAGAATGGAGAGGGCGTCGACCGGCGGTCCGCAATTTTCTTGTCGCGATGGCTCGCGGATGAGCTGGTCTCGGCGATCACTCTCACGGATTGAAATGCTTCCCCCTATCGGGACCCAGCTGCTGAAGCCGGGTCCCCGTCGTCTTAAAATTTTGCGACGACTGGCGTCTGCGCGAACAGGTCGAAATGGTAGTTGAGGCCGGCGCGCACCGTGTGGAACCGGTTTCGCCAAGCGTCCGCCCACCAGCCGCCTGCTTCATCCGAAAGGTCGGTGTAGAGATATTCGATTTTCGCTGAGAGATCGGGACGAAGCGCCCATTCGACTCCGCCGCCAGCGGTCCATCCGGTTCGCACCCCATCGCCTCCGACGCTCGGTTGCGCGCGGCCATAGGCGAATCCGCCCGTTCCATAGAGGAGCGCGGGAACGGCGAAAGGCGTGACGCCGATCCGGCCACGAGCCGTGCCAAACCATTCGATGCGCCGACGCCTCGAGAATGGACTGCCGCTCCGCTCCGAAATGTCGGTTCCCTGGAAGTCGGCCTCCAATCCCAGCACGAACAAGGGCGTCGCTTGCACATTATAGCCGAGCTGTCCGCCGCCGAGCACACCGTCGAAGCCGGAGCGGTCAGCGGTTCCATATCCGACGTTCACGCCGGCATAGGGTCCGGTCCAAAGAAAAGCCAAAGCGGGGGCCGCAAAGCCCGGCGAGGCCTTTCGGGAAGGCAGATCGGCTGCATTTGCAACGGTCGACGACAGCAGCAGGCCGATGCTGACCGTAAATTTGTGCTTCATTCGGTGACTCCGCGATAAAGTGGCGCAGATGCTGGCGCTCAGCGTCCTGATGATTGTTCGTCGAATGCGCGGCAATCGTTACACGAGCTTCTCGCCGCACGGTCATCGGACTGTGAGCTCGAAAAAAGATCTCGCGCGGGAATAAATGGGCGGCGGAACGAGTCTTTCCTTTATCCGGTGGTTCGGCCGGATATGAGGGAGATAGACATGACCAATGATCTTCGTTCGCCCGGTCGCCGCCATGCGCTGAAATGCATGGCCTGGGGCGGCTCGGGCGTGCTGTGGACTCTCGTCGGCGGCGTGCCGGCGTCCAAGCTCGTCGGCGCGGCGCGTGGAGAGACGACGAAGGGCTTTTCCTTCGTGCAGATCTCCGACACGCATATCGGATTCGACAAGGCGGCCAACAGCGATGTCGCCGGGACGTTGAACGAGACGCTCACGAAAATCGGAGGACTTCCGGAGCGTCCGGCCTTTCTGCTTCATACCGGCGACATCACGCATCTCTCGAAGCCGAAGGAGTTCGACGATGCGGATCAGCTGATCGGCGCGTCGCGCCTCGCCGTGCATCGCGTTCCCGGAGAACATGACGTCCTCGATGAGAGAACGGGCGAAGCCTATCTCGCGCGCTATGGGAAAGGCGCGCATGGGGACGGCTGGTATTCCTTCGACGCCGGCGGCGCGCATTTCATCGGGCTCGTCAATGTGCTGCGCCTCGAAGGCGCGGGGCTCGGCCGGCTCGGCGCGGATCAGCTCGCTTGGCTCGAGGCCGATCTCGCCGCGAGAAGCGCTTCGACGCCGATCGTCCTATTCGCTCACATGCCGCTCTGGACGATCGCGAGCGAATGGGGCTGGGGCACGCAGGACAGCGCCCAGGCGCTGCGATTGCTGTCGCGCTTCGGCTCGGTGACCGTGCTCAACGGACACATTCATCAGATCGCGCAAAAGGTCGAAGGCAATCTCGTCTTCCATACGGCGCGCTCAACGGCCTTTCCGCAGCCGGAGCCGGGCACGGCCAAGGCTCCGGGACCGAAAGTCGTTCCGGCGGAGCAGCTGCGCTCCTTTTTGGGCCTGACCAGCGTGACCATTCGCGGCGGCGCGCATAGCCTCGCAATATCCGATACGACGCTGGCGCGATGACGAGGAGGACGACATGTCGAAACCTGCTTTCGCGACTCTCATTTTCCTCGGCGCGCTCGTCGCTTCGTTCTCCTACGCCGGGGACGAGCGGACGATCGACATCGCCGACTTCGCCTTTGCGCCTCAGGAAATTCGCGTGGAGACCGGCGCACGGATCGTCTTCGTCAATCGCGACGACACGCCGCATAATGTCGTCGACCGGAGCGGCGCCTTTCGCTCGAAGGCGCTCGACACCGGCGAGAGCTTTTCCATCGTCTTCGACAAGCCGGGCGAAATCACCTATTTTTGCGGCCTTCACCCGCAGATGACGGGCAAGGTGATCGTGACCCCACGAAGTGGTCGACAAGGATAGCTCGTGACGAGCGACGACGCGCGAGATCGCTTCACGCGAGCGATCATGCCTCATCTCGACGACGCCTATTCGCTGGCGCGCTGGTTGACCGGCAATGCGACAGACGCCGAGGATGTCGTGCAGGACGCCTGCCTGCGCGCGCTCGCCGCGCTGGCGGGAGCCGAGGCGGCGCATCCGCGCGCCTGGCTGCTGACGATCACGCGCAATGTCGCCTTCACTTGGCTCGCCAAGAATCGGCCCCGCGACCTCGTGCTGGCCGGCGGGGCCGAGGACGCCGAGGGCCATGACGGCGCCTCTGCCCACTGCGACGAGCCGTCTCCGGAGGCGGCGCTGATCGAGGCGGCGGATCGGCGCAGCGTCGAGGCGGCGATCGCCGCCTTGCCGATCCCCTTTCGCGAGGCGCTCGTCATGCGTGAGGTCAATGGTTTGTCCTATCGCGAGATCGCCGACGCCACGGGAGCGCCGATCGGCACTGTGATGTCGCGGCTCGCGCGGGCGCGCGCCTTGCTGATCGATCGACTGGGGAGAATGTCGCAATGAGCGAGGACGAGAAGCAGACTCGCGCGCTTCTGCTGCAAGCGGACTTCGACCAGGAGCTGGACGCCGCGGGCGCGCTGGAGGCCGAGCGTCTGCTCGCGGTCGACGCGCGCGCGCGCGAGGATCGCGAGCGGCTCGAGGCGTTGCGGCGGACCCTGCGCCGCAACGCCGCGCGCGAAGCGGCGCCCGAGGCGCTGAGGACGCGCCTGCTCGCGCAAATGGAATCTGCGAGCGGACAGGGAAAGATTGCAGCGCGCGATCGTCGCCTCGCATCGCCGTCATGGCGCGTCCTTGCGGGCTCGATCGCCGCGACGATCGTCGTGACGCTCGGAGTTCAGCTTCTGGTCGAGGAGCTCGCCGCGCCGGATCGCTTCACGCCCTATGTCGTCGCGGGTCACATGCGCAGCCAAATATCCGGGCAGCCGGTGGATGTCGCATCGAGCGACCGGCATACGGTGAAGCCGTGGCTCGCCGGCAAGCTGCCGCTCGCCGTCACAGTGGTCGATCTCGCCGCCGAGGGATTTCCGCTCGCCGGCGCGCGGATCGACATCGTCGGCTCCACGCCGGTTCCGACGCTCGTCTATAAGCGGCGCGAGCATCTCGTTTCGGTGGCGGAGCTGCGGGCGCAATCTGTGAATTATCCGGAAGCCCCGTCGCTGCGAATGATGGAGGGCTATCCCGTCGTCGTCTGGAAGGAGACGCATCGCGCTTATGCGGCGATCTCGGATCTTCCGCCGGCGGAGCTCGAGGCCTTTGTGGCGGCGTTTCGGCGAGCCGCTGCGAAAATCGAGAGCGAGCCGGCTCGCCAATGAGCGTCCCTCAAAAATCGACGAAGCTCCAATCGCACTCCCGCCCGGCCAGATCGATCAGCGCTCGGACTTTCGCGGACAGCAATCGCGCGCTCGGATAGACGAATTGGATCGGCAGAGGAGGGGGCTCATAGTCCGCCAGCGCGACTTGCAGCCGGCCGGCGCGAATGAGATCGGCCACTTGATATCCGACCGCGATCGTCAGTCCGCCGTCTCTTTCCGCGTGGCAGATCGCCGCTTCGGCGCTGTTGGTCACATAGGCCGGGCGCGTTTCCACATCCAACGCCTGCGGCCCCGACCAGAAGCGCCAACGCGCAACCGGCGTCAGCGCGGTGCAGGAGATGAGGCGATAGCGGCCGAGGTCGGCGGGAGCGCGGGGCGCGCCGCCGCTCGCCTCGAGATAGGCGGGCGAGCCGACGAGGACGCGCCGCGCTGCGCCGAGCCTGCGCGCGACCAGCGCTGAATCGGACAAATGGCCGATGCGCAGAGCGAGATCGACGCCTTCCTCGATGAGATCGACATAGCGGTCGGAGAGCGAGAGCTCGACGCTGAGCTGCGGGTGCTCGGTCATATAGCGTGAGATCAGCGGCCCGACATGCATGCGCCCGAACATCAGCGGCGCGGAGACGCTCAGGCGCCCCCTCGGCGCGCTGTGCTCATTCTCGGCGAGACGTTCCGCCTCCTCGAGATCGGCGATGATGCGGCGGGAGCGCTCGAGGAAGCGCGCGCCCTCGTCGGTCAGTCCGACCGAGCGCGTCGTGCGTTGCAGAAGCCGCACTCCGAGCCGCTCCTCGAGCGCCGCGACGAGGCGCGTCGCCATGGGAGCCGAAATGCCGAGCGCCCGCGCCGCCGGCGCGAAGCCCTTATGGTCGACGACCGCGATGAAGGTGGAGATCGTGTCGAAACGGTCCATGGGATTGCTGCGCCAGTTGCAACGATGCCGTGTCAAGAGCGGAGATTATCATCTCTAAGGTCATCTATCATCTTGTTCTGGTCAGGCGAACGACCTGCGATTTCCCTTCCAGAAGAGGAGCGCTTCATGCCTCGTATCTCCACCCCCGCCACCATCGAATCCGCCCCCGCCGCCGCCCGCTCGCTGCTGGAGGCGGTGAAGGCGAAGCTCGGCGTCGCTCCGAATTTTTATCGTGTGGTCGCCAACAGCCCTGCGAGCCTCGAAGGTCTCATCGGACTGAACGGCGCGCTGGCCAAGGGCGCGCTCGACGCCCGCACGCGCGAGCGTCTCGCCGTGGCGATCGCAGAGTTCAACGGCTGCGGCTATTGCCTCTCGGCCCACGCCTATATCGGCAAGGCGCTCGTCAAGCTCGACGACGCGGAAATCAGCGCCAATCGTGAGGGCCGCTCCGCCGACCCCAAGGCGGAGGCGGCGCTGCGCTTCGCGCTCGAGGTCGCCCGCAAGCGCGGCCACGCTTCCGACGCCGATCTCGCCGCCATTCGCGCGGCGGGATTCGGCGAGGGCGAGATCATCGAGATCATTTTTCACGTCGGGCTCAACACGCTGACGAATTACATCAACGAAGTCGCCGATACGCTGGTCGACTTTCCCGTGCTCGAGACGCGCCGCGTGGCGTAAATGAGGTTGCGCGCCCGGAGCCGATCCGGGCGCGCTTTTCATCGGAGCATCGAGCCATGTCGAGACCGCCGCTTCCCCCCTTCACGCTCGAAACCGCGACGCAAAAGGTGCGCCTCGCCGAGGACGGCTGGAACAGCCGCGATCCACAAAAGGTCGCGCTCGCCTACACGCTGGACAGCCGCTGGCGAAATCGCGCCGAATTCATTGTCGGCCGCGATCAGATCGAAGCTTTTCTCGGGCGCAAATGGTCGCGTGAGCTGGAATACCGCCTCATCAAGGAGCTGTGGGCCTTTCGCGAGAACCGCATCGCGGTGCGCTTCGCCTATGAATGGCGTGACGACAGCGGCGCCTGGTACCGTGCCTATGGCAATGAGAATTGGGAGTTCGACGAGCACGGCCTCATGCGCTTGCGCATCGCCTCCATCAACGATCTTGCGATCGCCGAGGCCGATCGCAAGTTCCATTGGCCGCTCGGCCGCCGCCCGGACGAGCATCCGGGCCTGAGCGACCTCGGCCTTTGATCGAACGCCGCGCGAGCGCAATAGCCGCGCTCGCGCGTCGATCCTTTTCTCGCGTCTCGGGAGGCAATCGACATGACCTATCCCAGCGATATCGCCTTCACGCCGACCGTCAAGTCAATTCAAGCGCGCGAGGGCTCGCGCCGCGCCTATGCGCGCATGGAGGAGGAGCATTCGTGGCGAACGAGCGTGACGCCGGACATAGAGGCCTTCATCGCGCAGCAGACCAGCGTCTTTCTCGCGACCGCGAATAGGGAAATGCAGCCCTATATCCAGCATCGCGGCGGCCCCGCCGGCTTTCTGAAGACGCTCGACGAAGCGACCATCGGCTTCGCCGATTTCTCGGGAAATCGCCAATATGTGACGATCGGCAATCTCGCGGACAATCCGAGAGCCTGTCTCTTCTTGATCGACTATTCGCGCCGTCGCCGCGTGAAGATATGGGGAACGGCGCGCGTCGTGGAGGACGACGCCGAGCTGATCTCGCGTCTCGCGCCGAAAGATTATTCGGCGCGCGTCGAGCGCGCGATCCTTTTTTCCGTTCTCGCCTTGGACGTGAATTGCCCCAGCCATATTCCGCAGCGCTTCGAGGCGGCCGACGTCGCCGCCGCGCTGGCGGAGCGCGACGCGCGCATCGCCGCGCTGGAAGCGCAGCTTCACGAGCTGCGCGCGAACGCGAACCCTAGCGCGATCATACCGATTTGATCTCGCCGCCATCCATCCGCAGCGTCACGCCCGTCATCCAGCGCGCCGCCGGCGAAACGGCGAAGGCGATCAGCTCCGCGATATCCTCCGGCGTTCCATAGCGCATGATCTTCGTCTCCGCGGCGAAGGCGTTCATGGCCGTGTCGATCGACAAGCCTTGCGCTTGGCCATAGAGCGCGAGCATAGCGCGGCGGCGATCGGTCATCACCGGGCCGGGGAGCACGGCGTTGACCTGCACGCCATCCTCGACGCCGCGCTCGGCGAAAGCTTTCGCGAGCGCCGAAATGGCGGCGTTGATCGCTCCGACTGCGGCTAGCGACGCTTTGGGCGTCAACGCCGAAGTCCCCGACATGAAGACCACCGAGCCGCTGCTGCGCGCGAGCGTTTCCCAGGCGGCGAGCGTCAGACGGCGCGCGGCGTGGAATTTGAGCGAGAGGCCGTCCGCCCATTCGTCATCGCTCATGGCGAACAGATCGGCTTGCGGAACCGCGCCTGCGATATTGACGAGCGCGTCTATTCTTCCGAAACGATCGCGGGTCGTCTCGATCGCCTCTCGCGCCACATCTGCGTCGCGCAGATCACGCGCGAGCGTGAGGCCCGCGGCGCCGGCTGCGTTCACCGCATCGGCGGCGCTCGCGAGGGCGACAGCGTCGCGCGCGACGAGCACGACGGCGGAGAAATCTCTGGCGAGACGTATGGCGGTCGCGCGGCCGATGCCGCGGCTCGCTCCGGTCACGATCGCGACACGTTCTTTGTTCGGCATGGCAAATTCCTTTGTATCGAAAAGAGATCGGGGCCGATCCGGAGAGGCGGACGGATCGGCCCCATTCGCCGGAGGAGGGGCTATTTTCCGGCGAACATCGCTTTGATCTCGGAGGCGACGAGCGGGACATTCTCTTCCAGCGCGAAATGTCCGCCATCGAGCCAGACGAGCTTGGCGTCGGGCAAATCCTTCTTGAAAGCCTCGGCGCCGGCCGGGATGAAGATTGGATCGTTCTTGCCCCAGACGATCAAGGTCTTCGGGCGATGCGCGCGGAAGGACGCGTGCCAGGCGTCATAGGAGGCGACATTGGTCTTGTAGTTCTCGAGCAGATCGATCTGATAGGCGGCGACGCCGGGCCGGTCGAGCAGGGCTTGATCGACCGTCCAATTGTCGGGATCGATCGCCTCGGGATTGCGCGCGCCATACACATATTGGAACTTCGTCATATCCGCCTGCAGCAGGCTTCGCGCGCCGGCTTCGCTCTTCTCGTCGCGCTTTTCCCATAGCGGCAGAAAGACCTGGCGCGGCACCTCGCCCACGCCTTCGAGATAGGCGTTGGCGTTCTGCACCACCATTCCGGCCACCTGATGGGGACGCGCGGCCTGAATGCGGAACCCGACCGGGCCGCCATAGTCCTGCATATAGAGCACATAGGAGGTCAGGCCGAGCCGATCGATCAGCCCCGTCACATGGGCGGTGAGCGTCTCGAATGTATAGGGGAACTGATCCGCCGCCGGCGCCTCCGAATGGCCGAAGCCGACGTAATCCGGCGCGACGACGTGGAACTTGTCGGCGAGCGCCGGGATCAGCTCGCGATACATGCGCGAAGAGGTCGGGAAGCCGTGCAGCAGCACGATCGCCGGCGCTTTCGGATCGCCGGCCTCGCGAAAGAAGATCGAGCGTCCCATGACGTCGAGATGCCGATGATGGACTTCCATATGCTCGAGGCGCGCTCGGCTGGATTGTAGAGGCATGGCCGCCGCGACCGTGGCCGCCGACACGGCCGCGAGCGTGAGGACGGGATTTGAGGCGAGAAACATGGGGCGTCTCCTGTAACCGCTATAATGCACATACAGTGGTGCCGCTTGCCAGGACTCCTGTCAAGAGGCATTTTATCGGTTACAGGCGGAGGCGGGTGAGGGGATGATGATCGAGGCGAGCGAGTGGCGAGACGGCATGCCCTTCTTCGGAGGAGCGTTGTGGATCGATTTTCTCAACACCACGCCGATTGTGAACGGAGAGACGATCGACTTTCTCGCCGACGCCGAAGGGCTGGCGAAATGGGCGCGCGCCGCTGGGATCGATTGCTCGCACAAACCCTCGAAGGTGGAGCTGAAGTCGGCGTGGGAGACGCGCGAGGCGCTCCGCAAGCTCTTCGACAAAATTTCTACCGGAGAAGCGATCTCCACGCGGCTCCTCGAGCCGGTCGATAGTCTGCTAGGGTCGGTGGAGATTCGCGAGCGACTGTTCTTGCGCGACGGCCGCGTCGCCCTCACGGAGGAAACGCGAATCGAGAAGGATGTGGTCGCGGCTGTCGTCGCGCGAGATTTCGCGAAATTCGTTTGTGAGACGGAGCCGGGACGAATGAAGCGCTGCGCAAATCCCGACTGCTCGATGGTGTTCTACGATCGCGGACGCAACAATATCCGGCGATGGTGCACGATGGCAATCTGCGGCAATCGAGACAAGGTCGCGCATTATCGCGCGCGCAAGGCGCGAGAAAAATGAGCGCGGCTAATCGCCGCTTCTCGAGAGCGCGAATTGAGCGAGCTCGGCGAGCGATCTACCCGTCGCGTCCGGCGTCACGCCCAACTCTTCGAGCGGCGCATCCGTTCGATTGACCCAGAAGGTTTCGCGAGCGTGAGGCCCGCGGCGCCGGCTGCGTTCACCGCATCGGCGGCGTTCGCGAGGGCGATGGCGTCGCGCGCGACGAGCACGACGAATGTGTGCCTACCCTGATGTCGAACGGTCGAATCGGCATCGGCATCGGCATCGCCATCCGATATCAGCATCAGTAACAGTCCTCCTCAGCAGCTTTCGCGGATGCTCAGGGAATTCCGAACCCCGCCATCGCCCTGACGTGCTGTCGTGGCGATGGCGTCTCCAGACGAGCGGCGACGAGCTCGACGCGCCGCCGGCGCCAAGGGGCGCCCACCCGTCGTTGAGCAAAATGCGCCCCACCGCGTCACCGCCCGCCCAATCAATTTCCCCCGCAATGATTTCGGTTAGCCGCTGGCTTGCCTAAAGACCACGGGCTTAGACGCTCTGCGCCGGAGCAGGGTCATCAGCAGTGGTCCGACTGAGAATGCGCCTTGCTCGGCCTTGGCCGTAAGGATGCGCAAATAACCGCCGGCGCTTTTGATTTCGTCGCCCCGCTGCAGAATGGCGGCGATGACGATCGCCGCATCGTGTTCGCCTAGAACTTCCAGCGCCCGCGCCCAGGCGTCCGGTGAGACGCCGAGCGCAGGTCTGACGATCGCGGCGGCGGCCTGGAAGTCCGCCCAGTCACCAATGGCCCCTCCCTTGGCGTAGTCGACGATATCGGGGCAGGCGGCGACCGCCATCGAAAGCGGGTAGACGCGCGACGCTGCGCGCATCTCTCCGGCGGCCGGGTTCGCGGCAGGCGACGGCTCGCTGGAGTCGACACCCGCGGCGCCGCGATCTGGATTTTTCGGCAACGGCGTTTCGGCCCCGCCTTCTCGAAGGCCGTGGTCAATATCACGAGCATCTGTAGTTTGATTCTGTAGGTGCCGCTCATTCGAGGCGTCATTGCCGCTCATTTTTCCATCTTTTGCGCGTGCTTTCAGAAGACTGCCGACTTCTTCGGCGAGAATGCCGAGTTCGTCGGCGAGAGCGTCGAGTTCCGCCCTCGCCAGATTTCGCGCGTAGCGTTCCGCGAGCGAGAGAAGTTGTCGATGCAACTCTTCCCAGTCCGCGTGAATGGCCTCCTCCAAGCCGGTCGCAATCATCTTGGCGATATCGCGCCGCAACAGCGATATCCGCTCACGCAGAAACGCAATCGCACTGTCCTCGGCTCGCGCGGCCTCGGCTAGGCGTTCGATCTCGGCTGCGCGCGCAACGAGCGGCGAAAGATCGAAGCCGAAGGCCGCATCGATCTTTCCGCAACGCCGTCGTGCGAAGCGTTTGCCGTTGGGAGAGTCACGTCGGATGATCAACCCTACGTCGACGAGACTCGCGAGATGGCGTCGCAGGGTCGACGGCGCCATGCCATGCGCTCGGATGGAGAGCTCCTTGTTCGACGGAAAGACGACGAGAAGACCTTCCTCCGTTCGCGGCAGAGCAAGGGCCGTCTCCGGGTGAAAACTCAACAGAGCGTGTAGGACGGCTAGCGCTCGATCCGTCGTTCCGATCAGCACCTTGGCTTCGGTGAGCGCGCGAAACAAACGCCATTTGTGGACGACTGACTCTGCGTCGCCCGTCCGCCCGGCAAAATCACAGGCCGAAACCTGCGCCGCCACCATGGCGAGCGACAGCGGTCGCCGTCCGAACGGCGTCGATAGATGTGTCTGCACGATCCTCTGCCTTTTCTCGTTCAGGCAAAAGAAATCCGCTCGCCGAAACGGCGCCGACTCTTGACAGCGATGTCCGGAAATGGTCCTCTGATCTTGCTAATGGATCGGCTGAGGGCTTCCGGGGCGGAGACGTTTCGGAGGCCTATTCTTTTGCGCGTTGAAACTCCTTGCAGGCGGTTTGAAAACTGTTCTGCCGTATGCGGTGACGATGGACGCGGCGAAACGGACGCCATGAAAATCAGGCCTTGTTGGTCATTCTCCTTTGTTCGATGATGCGAGCACGGTCTTCAGATCGGGATCGCCAGCGCGGCGAGCAGCGCCGACTCCAATCCTGACGTGCGCGACGCAAAAGGACGATCTCGCCGGGCGCCGGTGATCGAGCTAAAAATTGCGTCCTATTCGAACTGCGCTTTCATTTCTTCGTAGGCGTCCCCGAAGGTCGAGAAATCTTCATTGAGCTCATGGGAGCCCGGCTGCGCGATCGCATCGTCGAACTCTTCGATGTCAAAATCGTCGAAGCGCTCTTCTGCGATCGCCTGGACGACGAGCGGCCGAAGCGCGGACAAGCCGACACGCGCCGCGAGCGACGCCCAGCCGAGCCACACGATGGGCTCGTCGCCGAGCTGTTCGTAGACATCGATCAAGAAATTGGCGACGGTTTCACGATCGACCTTTTCTCGATGCTCGAGCATCGCTAGGGCGTTGACGAGGATGTTGTGGCGCGCGATTTTGTGAGCCTTCAGATCACGCACAATTTCGAACAGAGGCTCTGGATCCCCGTCGAACACGGCGGCGATGACGCGGTGGCCGACCATGTCGAATACGGATTCGAAACCTGGATGATCGGTGAATTCGGGACAATGGATCAAGCGCGCGAGCGGACGATAGGCTCTTTGGTCCCCCCAGTCGCCGAGAACGAAGAAGATGAGCAACACGGGAGTAGGGCTTTCGGCTTGCACTTTCGACGACGCGGAGATGAATTTTTCAATCTCGCTCAGAAATAGAGGAAGCAGCTCTTCGCGTCGCCGCGAAGCTTCCTGCAGCGCGCGTTTCGGAATTCGTCCATCAGTAAAATAGCGGCGGGTCAGCGATCGCAAAATCTTTCCGGGGGGCAAAGGGGGAGATGCCATGAATGCTCCTTATGATCGACAAAGCGCCTAGTTCGGCCCAGCCTCTATAGCGTGATGGATAATCTCGACCGAATTATCGACGCCGCCGGATCGACATCAGACACTTTTTTGCCTCGGACGACGAGCTGGCCCCGAATCGACACGCGTCGATGCTGGCGCGACTCTGCGCGAATGTCGCAGGACGATGGCGCGGCGATTCCGATGGCAAAATTTTTCTGCTGCGACGAAATGACTCACTCGACAAGGCCGCTAATTTCGGCGGGCTGAGTCGCGCGATCTCACAAAGGATGAGTCCTGAAAGGACGTTAGCGCGTAAGCGTTGCTGTGGCGACGACTCGTCCAACCAAAACAGCGGGCTATTGCGTAGGGGTGACGTTGCTGTATTCTCGAGATCGAGACCTGTGGCGAAGGCGGCGCGCGCGGTTCCCAGCTGACATAATTTGCGTGCGCGCGAAATTCGATGCAGCGAAATTGAAAGCGGACGCGCAGAACGCGCCCGACAAGACATTTTCATTCGATTAGGGGACCGCGAAATGACAGCATCATTCCCGCGTCGAAAGCAGCCGCGCGATTTAATTTCTGGGCGCGAAATATTGGCCGCCTTGCAGAACGAAACGATGCACCCACGCGTTCAAGGAACGCTACTTCGAAAATGTGACGAGACACTCGACTGCTTGATGGAGTTCTCTGATCAAAACACGCCTAGCCCCGCGTCAAGAGGACGTAAGCGGCTCGATCAGCGGCGCGGTGCCGATGCAGTTCGATATATCGAGCAGATGATCCGCCAAATCGTGGCGACCGTGCCCGCGAGCGCGGGTGAAAAGATGGGGAAGATGGCTATCTATCGGGAATACGCAGATTTCAGCGAAGGGCGACCAGAAGTGTTGAGGATCCTGTTGCGAGCTGCCTGTGACGAGATGGAGCGGGAGTTTCTTGGAACAGCGAAACATACAATCGGAGATTCGTGAAATTTCGCGGTCCGCATTCGCGTACATGTCTTCTAGCGTCGGGTGGTCGAAAGGAGACCACCATGAAACCACATATGCTTGCGATCGGGGCGATATTCGCCTCGACGATTGCCCTCGCCGAGCCCGGAATTTGTCGGGCGGGCGTAGAGAGCGACGCCCATGGGCCGGAAGCCTCGTTTGCTTCCGAACGGCCGAGCGGCGACGCCGCCGTGACTTTCAGCGCCGCGGGGCTATCGCCTCTTCCGCCGGAACTCGTCGAGCAAACGCCGGCGCTCAGGCATCTCGCAGGAAGCGGCGCGCAGCTGTTCGACGTGGGAACTGCGCATGGTCTGCGCGTTGTCGTGGCGCGACAGCGCGAAGAATTCATGATCTTGCAGGTTGCTCCCGATGGTGAGGCTATTGTCGCAGGCGCACAGGCCGATTTGTCGGCGACGCTGCTACTCGTGATCGCGGGTCGAGACGAGTCGCGCGTGACGGATCTCGGAACCAGTCATGGAATGCACGGGCTATTCGTGCGAAACGGTCGACAGTTCCAGGTATTTTACGCGACGCCCGACGGCGAGCGCGTGATCCCGGGCGTCATGTGGGACGCGAGTGGAAAAAACATCACGCGTGAACAAGTCGCTCCTTTGCCGGGCGTGACGCCGACCGTGACGATCGGGGGCGAGAAGGAGATCGGAGCGACGAGCGCCGGCGGCCGAAGCAATTCCGTCTCGGCATTGGAGGCCGCTCGAAGCGCGATGTTCGGGACGATGGGATCAGAGACCGCGCCGAGAATCTATGTCTTCATCGATCCACTATGCGGATATTCCGTTCGCGCCCTTCAGCAATTGCAACCGTTCGTCGCCGCGGGGAAGGCGCAGGTCGCGCTCATTCCCGTATCGGTGCTCGACTATGAGGATGAAGGCCGGAGTACCAAGAGCGCCTTGGCGATGTTGAGCAAGCCTTCCGACCAAATGGCGGCCGCGTGGTCGCGCGGCGATTTGAACAGGGCGCCGGCGAAGGAAGCGGACGAGTTGCTTCGTCGAAACATGGCGATCGCCGAAGCGGTCGGTTTGCGCGGGACGCCGACGGTGATCTGGCGCAAGCAGGATGGTTCGGAGGGGCGCGTCGACGGGCTGCCAGAGGATTGGAACGCTGTCATCGCATCGATGGGGAGCGAGAGCCATGCAGCAAGATAAATGGAGCCCGAGACGATCGGCGGCGCGTAAAAGGGCCTCGCTGCTGAACCGCGCATGGAATGGCGTCAGATGGATCGGCTCCGTTCCGGGACGCGCATTCCCGAAACCTGAAGTCGCCGAAGGCGGTCGCTTCTTAGCAGGATTGGTCTCGGGCGTTCGTCGCCGCGCGCGACACGATAGCCGACTCAGAGTGGATGAAGATCGCCGCATCGATTTCGAGGCGACGGCGTTTCTGCATGGGATGAAAGTCTGGCAGGTCGAGCAGTTGGTGCAGCGCCGTCGCCGGCAGACGGCGCTGGCTGCTTATCTCTTATTTGGCGCGGCCTGGGCGCTGTTCTTCTACTGGCTCTGCGAGATCGCGATCACGCCATGGGAGTCCTGGCGCATTGCTCCGGTTCTGGAGTTTGCGCCGTTCTGCGTGTTTCTGTTTCTGGCGGCGTTCCAAAGCGCGCTGCAGAATTATCAGCTCAGAACGCGGCGCCTGGCGACGGCGTGGGAATATCTCACCACGTCCGAGCGATTCTGGCCGAGCTGAGAGCCGCGCATTTTCGGCGGCGTCGATGAGCGCCGGCGCGAGGCTCCGGAGCAATAAGCTCCCGACGATCTCCTGCATGACGAAAAATGCTCGGGCGGTGCGCAGAATTATCTGCGCACCGCCCGAAGCATTTGTTCTCGGCGATGCCGAGCGTTCATGGCGATCACGGCTGTTGATTTCCACTGAGAGCTGACCCAGGCAGCACGGGTTTTTCCACCGAGAACTGACCCATGTTCGAACCTTTCCCCCTCGACCGTCGCGGGGGACCTGGGAGTGATCGACATGGAGTTATTGAGCGTCATCCGACGCTGGCGATATCGGCAGGAGTTCTCGATCCGAGAGATCGCGCGACGCACGGGGCTGTCGCGCAATACCGTGCGCAAATACCTGCGCTCGGACAGCGTCGAGCCGCGGTTCGCCACGCCCGATCGACCGAGCCGGCTCGACCCGTTCGCCGACAAGCTGGCGCACATGCTGCGTCACGAGGCCGCAAAGTCGCGCAAGCAGAAGCGGACGGTCAAACAGTTGCACGCGGATCTGGTCGCCCTCGGCTACGACGGCTCCTACAATCGCGTGGCGGCCTTCGCGCGGGAGTGGAGGGCGGCGCGGCATCGGGAGCAGCAGACCTGCGGGCGCGGCGCGTTCGTGCCGCTGACGTTTCTACCCGGCGAGGCGTTCCAGTTCGACTGGTCGGAGGATTGGGCGATCATCGCGGGCGAGCGGACGAAGTTGCAGGTCGCCCAGTTCAAGCTCTCCTACAGCCGCGCGTTCTTCCTCCGCGCCTACCCGCAACAGACGCATGAGATGCTGTTCGACGCTCACAATCACGCCTTCCGCGTGCTGGGCGGCGTGCCCCGGCGAGGCATTTACGACAATATGAGCACGGCGATCGACAAGGTCGGGCGCGGCAAAGAGCGCCAGGTCAACGCCCGCTTCGCCGCCATGGTCAGCCATTTCCTGTTCGAGGCCGCATTCTGCAATCCGGCCTCCGGCTGGGAAAAGGGGCAAATCGAGAAGAACGTTCAGGACGCTCGTCACCGCCTCTGGCAGCCGATCCCGAGCTTTCCGTCGCTGGCGGCGCTCAACGACTGGCTGGAGGCGCGATGCCGCGAGCTGTGGGCCGAGATTCCGCACAGCGCGCAGCCGGGGACGATCGCGGACGCTTGGCGCGAGGAGGTTCCGCAGCTGATGCAGCCTCCGCGGCCATTCGACGGCTTCGTCGAACACACCAAGCGGGTCACGCCGACGTGCCTGATCCATCTGGAGCGCAATCGCTACAGCGTGCCGGCCTCGTTCGCCAATCGCCCCGTCAGCGTGCGGGTCTACCCCGAGCGCGTCGTCGTCGCCGCCGAGGGGCAGATCGTGTGCGAGCACGCCCGCGTCTTCGCCCGTTCGCATAACGACAAGAGCGTGACGGTCTACGACTGGCGGCATTATCTCTCCGTCATCCAGCGCAAGCCGGGCGCGCTGCGCAACGGCGCGCCCTTCGCCGAACTGCCGGTCGCCTTACGGACGCTGCAACAGCGCATGCTCGAGAAGCCGGGCGGCGACCGTGAGATGGTCGAGATTTTGGCTCTGGTCCTACAGCACGACGAGCAGGCCGTGCTGACCGCCGTCGAACTGGCGTTGGCGGCCGGCGCGCCGACCAAGACGCACATCTTGAACCTGTTGCATCGCCTGGTGGACGGCAAGCCGGTCGACGCGCCGCCCGTGAAGCCGCCCAATGCGCTGACGCTCACCACCGAGCCGCAGGCCAATGTCGAGCGNTACGACGCGCTGCGCAAAGGTCGGGAGGCGCGCCATGCGTCATAATCCTGCCGCCGGCGCCATCGTCATCATGCTGCGCAGTCTCAAAATGCACGGCATGGCGCAAGCCGTCAGCGAGCTGACCGAGCAAGGCTCCCCGGCCTTCGAGGCGGCGCTGCCGATCCTGTCGCAACTCTTGAAGGCGGAAACCGCCGACCGGGAGGTGAGATCGATCGCCTACCAGCTCAAATCCGCGCGGTTCCCGAACTATCGCGATCTCGCCGGCTTCGACTTCGCCAGCAGTGAGGTCAACGAGGCGCTCGCGCGCCAGCTTCATCGCTGCGAGTTCCTCGAAGATGCGCATAACGCCGTCCTGGTCGGGGGACCTGGCACGGGCAAGACGCATCTGGCGACAGCAATCGGCGTCCAGGCGATCCAGCATCACAGAAAGCGCGTGCGGTTCTTCTCCACCGTCGAGCTCGTCAACGCGCTCGAAACTGAAAAGCACCAAGGCAAGTCGGGCCAAGTCGCGGCGCGGCTCGTTCATTCCGATCTCGTCATCCTCGATGAGCTCGGCTACCTGCCGTTCAGCGGCTCCGGCGGGGCGCTGCTGTTCCATCTGCTGAGCAAGCTCTACGAGCGGACCAGCGTCATCATCACGACGAATCTGAGCTTCGGCGAATGGGCCGCCGTCTTCGGGGACGCCAAGATGACGACGGCTCTGCTCGATCGCCTCACTCACCGCTGCCACATCCTCGAAACCGGGAACGACAGCTTCCGGTTCAAGGACAGCTCGGCGACGGCGGACAAACCTGCAAAGGAGAAGACCAAAACTTGACGACCGACTGACCCGCAAGCCATCTTCAACCCGGGTCAATTCTCAATGGAAATCCTGGGTCAAATCTCGACGGAAATCGACATGCGCAGGTCTTCCTCGACGCGGATCTGCGCGGAATTGGTGACGCGCAGCACCTGCCGCGGCTCGTCCTCGGCATTCTCGCGCTTCGCCCAGGCGGAGACGAGATCGACATGCTCGCCGTGAAGCTCGATCCCCTTGCGCTCGATCTGCTCGACGACGCGGTCTATGTCCTTGACCCCGCCGGCGACGCCGGCGCCGATCAGTCCGCGCGCCGCGTGGACGCGGAGTCGATCATGGTCGATCACGGCGGCCGTGTGGAATTCTTCGGCGAGGTGTCTCGCGGCGAAAGCGTAGGCCCGCTCGATCCGCGCCTCGACCGGCAGCGCGTCGATCTTCGCGCCCTCCATGACGGTGGCGTGTTTCCAGCCCATCGCCTCGGCCTGATCGCGCCAGATTTTGTGGTCGGTCTTCTCGCCATGCTTGGCCAGGCGAGCGGCCGCCGCCGCCTCGCGGAGGATTTCGGCTTTCTTTTCGGCGGAGATGTCGTCCCAGTCGAGGCCTTGGCCTGCGGCGAAGGCCTTGGCGTTGCGCAGGACCTGATGGGTGCTCTTGCTGAAGGCCTCATTGGCGAATTGCGGGATGGCGAGGATGACGGCGGCCTGCTCCTTCTCGTCATAGGCGACGCGAATGCCGAGCGCGCGCAGCTCGTCGGCGAGGACCGCCTGAGCGAAGGCGCCGAACTCGTGGACGCGGGCATGGAGCCGCTGGGTGTCGAGCGATCCGATATGGCCCTCGCCGGTGACGACGAGATTGAACAGCGCATTATGGATGTGATCGTGCGGATCGCCGGCGATCGGCGCTTCGAGGAGATAGGTCGCGCCCTCGCGGCCGTCCTGAACCGGCAGGGTCGGACGGGCGATATAATGCTTGAAGCTCACCCAGCCGACCGCGCCGGGATCGGCGCCGTTCTCCCCCGCGCGCCCGCGCCGCGCCCAGCCGATTTCCCGAGCGACATAGCGCATCGCTGCATCATTGGCGCGATGGATGGCGTTGCGGATGGCGGCCGCCTCTGCCGGATCGGCCGCGAATTCGGCGGCGAGCGTCACGGATTTGTGGGGCGAGAAGGTGAAGTCGTAGCCGCTGATCTCGCGCTTATGGTTCGACCAGGCCTCGCCATTATCGGCGCGCTTGCCTTCGAACAGGCGGTCCAGCTCCTCGTTCTTGGGCGCATGATGAGAATTGACGCCGAGCGCTCGGGCGACGGAAAGAGGCATGTCCGGCCGCCACGCCGGCCCCGCGTCGCGACCTGTGTAATAGTTGGTGAGGCGGGAACCGGGCTCCAGCTGTTGGCCGAGCGCCTCGGACGTCTGCTCGGCCGGCTGCGGGCCGAGTCTCGCCTCGGTGAAATACATGCGGACGAGCTTGCCGTCGGAGGCCGCCGCGAATTTGCGGAAAGTAATCATCGCTCAGGCCTTCGCGAGGGAGGCGAAACGCTTTTCCAGCGCCTCGACAGTCTGGTCCGGCAGGCCTTTCTGCATGTCGACGAGAAGGTCGACCGTCCTGCGCGAGAGGATGAGCTGCTCGCGGTTCTGCGCGATCAGATGCGCGAGCAAGTCGCTCAGCGTCGGCTCGCCGGCGTCGTCCTTGGGAGCGAGCAGGGCGATGATCTCGTCGAGACGGGCGATGGCGATGCGGATCTGCTCGTTCTGAAGGCCCACGGCTTCGACGATCTGGTAGGCTTCGTGCTCGACCCGGCCGAGCCCTTCTTTCAATTCCTTGGTCATGAATGCGCCTCCTGCATGGAGGCCGAGCGTCACCGGACTCTGCGCGAATGAAAACGACCTGACGAAACGCCTGCGTGGCGGGGCGACCTCGCCGAGCGCGCCGCTGCATCGCGCTCCGAAAGCCCCGTCGCGAACGAAGGCGCGCCGCTATGGAACGTCGTCGCCGGGCTGGATCGCTCCCGCGGCCGCGACTGCCGATCTGAGATGGGGCGCAGCTTTGAACACAACGACCCGACGCGACGAGATGAGAGCCGCGGCGCCGGTTTTCGGATTGCGGCCAGGCCGGGCGTTTTTGGAACGAATTCGGAAAGTGCCGAAGCCGCGTAGACTTAGGTCTTCTCCGCGGGCCAAGGCCGAGAGCATTTCCTCGAGCGCGCAATCGAGCAGGGCTTTGGCGTCGACGCGCGAGAAACCGGGGATGCGGGCATAAATGGCGGCGGCGAGATCCTCGCGCGTCACCGTGCTTCGAGAAACAGCTTCGTCCAAATTCCTGTCCGGCTTATCGCCGTTCCCTCGAAATCGCCGCGCCGTCTGCGGCGGAAAAAACGAATCACAATGCGGCGGAGAGCTCTCTAAAGCCTATGTATGGACGAGGCCAGCTCCGCCTCCGCTGACTATTCGCGCTCGGTGTGGTTTTTCGTTGACGATCCGATTGATGGGTCGGAACGAATGGAGACCGCGCCATAGAAGGATGCGAAACACCACAGGTTCCGGTCTGCGATGGCGAGGATGCGCCATAAGGAGACGATCGTCGTGGATAGCCGGAGGGTCGGCTTTCCCTGGATTTCGCGGACATTCCTGGTAGCGGAACAGGAGGAAATTCACCTCACGTTCGAGGCGAAGGCTTTGTGACGACGTCCCGTCCCCGACACTCTGGGCTTTGCGATGCGCCTACTACGACTGTGCGCGACCAGATACCGGCGCCGACCAGCGAAAATGACTATCCTCCGGTCGCCGTGAACAGCGCCGCAACGTCGGAGAGGCGGCTCACCTCCGCGCGGACGCGGGCCATAGAGGCGTTGAGATAAGACTGTTGCGCGGTCAAGACGGCGAGCTGCGAGACGCCGCCATATTTGCGTTGCGCGCGCGTCTGGTCGAGGAAGCGCCGCGCGGCGGCTTCCGCGAGGCGCGCGGCGCGCACCGAGCGCGCGTCGGCTTGAAGCGCCCGCAGGCTGTCGGCGACATTCTGGAACGCGCCGATCACCGTCTCGCGATAGCGCGCTTTCGCCTCCTCGAGCCGCGCTTCGGCGGCGCGCTGGCGATTCAGCAGCGTCATTCCCTGAAAAATCGGCTGCGAGACCGTTCCCGCGAGCGTATAGAAGCCCGTTCCCGGCGCGAATAATTGTGCGAGCTTCAGCGCGCTGGCTCCTGTGTCGGCGGTGAGCGTCACATTGGGGAGGCGGGCGGCGACCGCCACGCCGACATCCGCGCTCGCTCCATGCACATCCGTCGCCGCCTGCAATATGTCTGGCCGTTTTTCGACGACCTGCGCCGGCAGACGCAGCGGAAGCTCCTTGGGAAGCGCCAATTCGGAGAGCGCGAAGGTCTCGTCGATCTCCTGTGACGGATAGCGGCCGGCGAGCGCGGTCAGGCGATTGCGCTGCGCCGCGAGCCGCCCATCGAGTCCGGGGAGCGACTGGCGCGTCTGCGCCAGCGCAGCTTCCTGAGACGCGAGATCGAGCCCCGAGGCGGCGCCGAGAGAATGCTGCAGGGTGAGCAGCGCGAGGTTTTCCTGCTGGATCGCCACCAGCTTCTGCGTCGTGGCGATCTGGCTGCGCAGCGAGGCCTCCTCGATCGCCGCGACGACGACGTCATGGGCGAGCGTCAGTCGGGCCGCCGCCAATTGCAGGCGCGCGCGCTCGGCCTGCGCCTCGAGCGATTCGACGGCCCTCGCGTTGGCGCCCCAAATGTCCGGCGTGAAGGAGGCGTTCAATTGCTTGGTGAACAGATTGGTCGGCGCGCCGCCGCCGGCGCTCGACCGGGTCGAGCTCGACATTCCCGAAACCTGCGGAAAAAACGCCCCCTCCTGCGCGCTCGCCGTCGCATCCGCCGCGCGTATCGCCGCCTCCGCCGCCTCGAGCGTCGGGCTTTTCGCGAGCGCCTCCTCGACGAGCGCGTCCAGCGCCTCGGAGCGATAAGCCTTCCACCATCGCGGCGGCGCCTCCGCCCCTTGCGCGAAGATCTGTCCATTGCCGGGCGAGACGGTCGGCTCGCGCGTGAATCGCGTCGCGTCGGGCGCGGGAGCGGGCGTGTAATCCGGGCCGACGGCGCAGGCGGAGAGCGTCATGCTCGCGAGCGCCGCTCCGAGGACGCAGCCGCGGCGAATGAGGAGATTCGCGTCAGTCACGGGCGAGCGCCTCCACGGGATCGAGCCGCGCGGCCTTGCGCGCCGGCGCATAGCCGGCGACGACGCCGGTCAGCGCCGCGCAACCGACGGCGATGGCGACGGCGCGGCCGGACAGTGCGAATTCGAACCCCTTCGGCGACAGCCATGCGAGGACGAATCCGATGGCCACAGAGATCGCGACGCCTCCCGCGGCGCCGAGCAGGCATGCAGCGATCGCTTCGGTGAGAAATTGATCGCGGATATCGGCTCGCCGCGCGCCGACGGCGATGCGTATGCCGATCTCCTTGGCGCGTTCCGCCGCCGACACCAGCATGATGTTCATCACCCCGACGCCGCCGACGACGAGCGAGATCGCGCCGATCGTGGCGAATACGAGCGACATGACCAGGACGAGATTTTCACTCGTCTTGCTCACCTCGTCGAGGTTCCACACGACAAAGTCCTTTGTCCGATGCCGCTCCGAGAGCAGGTCGGTCATTCTGCGCTCGGCGATCTCCGTCGATTGATCGGCGCGCAATCGCAGGAAAATGTTCTGGAGATGCTGGCGGCCGGTCAGCCTGGTCGAGACGACCGTGAACGGGACCCAGACATTGAGCTTGCTATCCGAGCTTTGCTGAAGCCGTCCCTCGACATGGCCGACAACGCCGATGATCATGCATGGCAGATTGCCGATATAGACCGTCTTGCCGAGCGGAGACTCCGAGCCGAAAAACTGTCGCTGGACATTCTCGTCGATGACGATGACTTGCGCCTGTCGGGCGACGTCTTCCGCATCGAAGGCCACGCCTGCGACGATGGCGAGAGATTTGACGTCGAAATAGCTCTCGCCGACGCCCCAGATCGTCGCGAGCCCGCTCGACGAGCCATATCGCAACAAAGACGATGTCGTTTGTCTCGGACTGGCGCTGCGGACGTAATATTGTCGGCGGAGCGCGTCGAGGTCCTGAACGGTCAGAGTTTGCAGCCGTTCGGCGCGGGGGTCGCCATATTGCTGTCCCGGCTCGATTTCGAATTGCTTCGCGCCCACCGCTTCGAGGGATTTCTCCAGGAAGCGCTGCGCATTGTCGCCGAGGGCGACGGTCATGACGACGGCGAAGACGCCGATGATGACGCCGAGCGCGGTCAAGGCGGTGCGCAACCGATGCGCCCGCAACGACAAGAAAGCCATTCGCGCCGCGTCGAGGTAGCGGATCCATGGCGAGGGACGGATCGTCGAGATCGCGGGCTTCGGCGACGCCGGCCCGGCCTCATGTGCGATGGCGCGATCGCCGACAATGACGCCGTCCGCCATTTCGATAATTCGCTTCGCATGTGCGGCGACCCGATGATCATGCGTCGCGATGATCAGCGTATGCCCTCGAGCATTGAGCTCGAGCAGGATTTTCATCATCTCCTCGCCGGTCGCGCTGTCGAGCGCACCGGTCGGCTCGTCCGCGAGAATGACGGCGCCGCCATTCATCAGCGCGCGCGCGATGCTGACGCGCTGCTGCTGGCCGCCGGACAGCTCGTTGGGCAGATGATCGAGCCTTTCGCCGAGGCCGAGACGCGTCAGCAGCTCGGTGGCGCGGGCATGTCGTTCGGCGGCGCCCGCGCCGGCGTAGACTGCCGGAATCTCCACATTGTCCCTGGCGGTCAGCTGCGACAGCAAATGATAGCGCTGGAAGACGAAGCCGAAATAAGCGCAGCGCAAGGCGGCGGTCTCATCGGGATCGAGCTTCGACGTATCTCGTCCGGCGACGCTGTAGATTCCTGAATTGGGTCGATCGAGGCAGCCGAGAATATTCATCAAGGTCGATTTGCCGGAGCCGGAGGCGCCGACGAGCGCGATCATCTCGCCCGAGGCGATGTCGAGATCTATGGCGCGGAGCGCATTCACATCCTGGCCGCCGACGCGATAGCGGCGGGATACGGCGCGCAATCGCAGAAAAGGCGCGTCGCTCATGGCTCGTCCTTTGCTCCGCGCACCGACGAGCCGAGCCGCTCGCCGACGACGACCTCCTCGCCCTCGGCGAGACCGTCGATCACCTCGACTCGAATGTGATTATTGACCCCGGTCCGAATGCTGCGCGTCGCGACTCCAGAGCGGTCGATGACGCGCACGCGATAGCGTCCGTCGGCGATCTTCTCGCGCAAGGCGCCGACAGGAACGGCCAGAACATTGCGCGCGTCGCCGAGCCGGATCGAGACTTGCGCGGTCATGCCGATGCGCAACAGACGGTCGGAATTCGCGACATCGAACAGCGCATTGTAGAACACCGCGCTCGACGGGCCGGTGCTCGAGGAGGAGGATGCGGAGGCCATCGAAGCCGGCTCGGAATAGCTCTGCGGTGCCGGCTCGACCGCGCGTAGCACGCCGGAAAAGCTCCTGTCCGGCTCGCTCATGATCGAGAAGGAGACGGCTTGGCCGACGCGCACGCGCGTCACATCGCCTTCGGAGATTTGCGTCTTGACGGTCATCGCGTCGAGATCGGCGAGCTTCAATATGACCGGCACGGTCTGGGAGGCGACGACAGTCTGGCCTTCGCGCGTCAGAATGGCGACGACGTCGCCGTCGATCGGCGCGGTGATCTTCGTGTAGGCGAGGTTGGTCGCGGCGATCTCGATCTGCGCGCGGGCCTGCGCGATCTGCGCGTCGAGCGAGGCGATCGATTCTTCATCGGCGATCAATTGCTGCTCGGCCGCCTCGAGATCGCGGCGCGAGGTCGCGTCGCCTCGGATCATGCCCTTCTGCCGATCGAATTCGAGCTTCGACTTTTTCTGGCGCGCGATCGCCGCCCGGCGGTCGGCCTCGAGCCGCGCCAGATTGGCCTGCTGGGAACGCAGATCATTCTCCGGCAGAACCGGATCGATGATCGCGAGCAGATCGCCCGCGTGGACATGATCGCCCAGGGCGACCCTCAGCGACTTCAGCTGCCCGGTGACGCGCGTGCCGACATCGACCTGACGCGTCGCCTGCAAGGCGCCCGTCGCGAGCACGCTCGTCTCGAGATCGACGCGGGCGGCTTTTTCAGTGACATAGCCGATCGACGCGGGGGCGAAGAGGAATCTCACGGCGAGATAGGCCGCGAGGCCGAACGCGGCCAAAATCGCATATCGATTTTTTTTGTCGAAACCCCGCAAGGAAAAGAACGCCGCCATGACCCGCTTTCACTACCGATTTGACTGACACGCTATGCCGTTTGCATACAGCGGCGACGATAGTCTGCGACATCGTGCGCGATCGGATGCGTTCGATCGAAGGAGAGTTCCGTGAGCGGTGTCACCAGCAGCAAGGGATCGCTCTCGCCGACCTCCACCTGGCACATGAGGCCGAATGCCCCGCCGGCGTCGAACACATTGGTCACCTTGCATCTTCTGTCCGAACCTCTTTTTCCGAAGCGCATCAACGAAGCGCGCAACCGTCCTCTCGGATGCGCCATGAGAGGCAGGCATCGACGAAATGCTTCGAGCAGGCGTCGCGTGTCCCGATAGCTCGCGGCGCGGAGGCGCTCTATGTCGGAAGAAGTCGTGCGATGAAACATGTCGTTCATTTCCAACGCAATTTATATCCATCAATGCTGACATGGTCATTTCAACGAGAGGGTTGGTCGGATCATTTCGCGTCGCATACGGACGAGCGAGCGCGGTCAGTCGGCCGCCAGCGACTCTCGAGGCGCGCGGGCGGACGAGCCGCGCCGCTTGCGGAAGCGTCGGGCCTCGAGCTTCTTCCACCAGAGGTAGACGCCGGTCGCCGACAGCAGGGTGATGACGAGGCCGAGGACGCAGACGAAGATTTTGTATGGCAGGCCGAACACGCCCGCCACATGCAGCGCGACGAGCCAGCGGTCGACGAGTTCCTGCTTCTCCGTCAGACGTAGAAAAGGAACATCGGCTGGCGCTCCAGTGTCGCCGTCGATCGTGATGAGGCTCGGTCGCTCTTCGAGGAAGCCGTCTCGGGGAGCGCTGCTGCGCGCGGCGTACATATAGACGCCGAACGGCTCCATATAGAGAAATTGCGTGGGCTCCGGCGCGCCGTGACCCTGCGTCTTCGCCTGCTCGGCCGCGAGGCGCTGGGCCGCCTCCAGAGCGGCGCGCGGCTCGAGCGCGGGGACGGGCTTCGCCGCGCGCATCGGTATGTCCTTCAGCTTCATGACTTCATCGAGAATGGAGTAGTGATGCATGAATCTCGACATCGTCCAATCATAGAGCGGCCGCAGATTGAACATCACGCTCGACCAAGCGAAGATGAACAGCATGGGCCAAAGCCAGAGGCCGCTCGCCCGGTGTAGATCGAGATTGAGCCGATAGGCGCCGGCGCCGCGCTTGATAACCCAAGCGGCCTTCCATTTCCGCCAGAAGCCGGAAAAGGAGACGGGAAGCGTCAGGTAGAATCCGTTGAAGCAGTCGAGCGTCCAGAGCACGGCGACGATACCGAGGATCAGCGTGCCCGGACCGGAGACGAGCAGCGCGACGTGCAATTTGTAGATGAAGCGCATGAAGTTGCTGCTTTTGGAATAGTCGCCGATCATGCGACGTCCGAGCTCGTCGCCGGTCCAGGGATCGACGCAGAGCTGGTTGAATCCGAGATCATAGGGCTTGCCTGTGGCCGGATCTTTTTCGGGCCTGTAGTTGATCTGCGCCTGATCGATTCCGTTCCATTGCGCGCCGATGATCCGCGCATGGGGAATGGGCGGCGCGCGCTCCATCAGCGTCGCGAAATCGAGGGGCGGGACGCCGGGCCGTGGCGTCGCGTAGAACTCGGGCGCGAAGACATGTTCCAACTCGTGGTGGAAGGCGAGCAGGCTGCCGGTAAGGCCGACGATGATAAGAAACACCGCCATCAACAGGCCGACCCAGCGATGCAGGAAGACGAAGGTGCCGCGGATCATGTTCGTGAATCCTTTTTAATACAGCAAAGCCCCTTTCAAGGGCGCGTCCCTCTCCCATTGGGAGACGGACGCGGAGCGGCCGCCGGGTGAGAGGGTTCCCTCTCGCCGATCATCGTGCGGCGAGCCCCTCATCCGACCTCGCTTCGCGAGGCCACCTTCTCCCTGTGGGAAAAGGGTCGCGCGCGATCGACACGGGTATGTTTGCGGCTCCACGCGGTCCCCCCATGTCGGTGGGAAGATGGGACCATCTGGACGAGATCGACAATGAAGAACGACGCCTCATGGCAAAGCCTGCCCGTCAGAATTCGAACTTCAGTGACCCGACGATGTTGAAGGGCGCGCCCCAGGTCCTACCATTGATGACATTGTAGTTCGACGACGGCAGGGTCTGCACGCGGGCGAATGTGTAATAAGAGCGATCGAAGATATTCGTGGCGTTGATCTGCGCCGTTGTCTTCACCCCGTCGAGATCGAAGCTGTAGGCCGCCATCAGATCGACGAGCCCGTAGGACCAGAGCAGAGGGACCGCGCCGACTCTCCCGGCGGTGACGTCAAACGGCGGCTGCGAGCCGTGATAGGTGTAGCCGGCGCCGACCTTCAGCCCCTTTAGCTCTGGCACCTGAAATTCATAGGTCGTCCAGAGCCGCGCGAGATTGCGCGGCACATTGGGGTAGCGCTGGCCGGGCTTCAAACCGCTTTGTTGAGTGCCCTCGGCGACGCGAACGTCCTGGTTCGTATAATTGAGGATCACGTTCCAGCCCGGCAGCAGCTCGCCTTGAATGTCGATCTCTGGACCAGAGCTTCGCGCCTTGCCAACGAGAGAGATACAGGACGGCGTGCCGTTGCAGAGATGAGTCGCGTCCGGATCGGATATCGGAACATTGGTCTTGACTAGATTGTAATAGTCGATATTGGCGCGCAGCCTTCCGTCGAAGAACTCGAACTTCGCGCCTGCCTCCCAGCTCTCGGCGTCCGTGGGCGGCGCAGGCGTGCCGGGATAGATCGTGCCGGAATTCGCGGCGAACCCTTCCGTGTAGTTGCCATAGAGGCTCACCCAAGATTGCGGACGCCAGAGCAAGCCGAAACGCGGCGTGACGCGGGCCATGTGGGCCGGTATGCCGGAGTTCGACACGGGCCCCGACACGAACGACGCCGATCTACTCGCAAGCGTGTTCCACTGAAAAACGTACTGATAGCGGGCCCCGGCCATCACATGGAAACCGTATGGCAGCTCGATTTGGTCCTGCACATAGACGCCGGCCGTGTCCTGCCGATTGTACGATTCCTGGTGATTGGTTGAAGTCAGCGGTGAGGCAGGAACCCCAGGAAAGATGGGATTCAGCAGGCTGATGGCCGACCAGCCCCAAGGAACGAAGCCTTGACTGATCGATGCGGAAGTGAATCGAGAGTAGTCGCCGCCGAGCAGCAGAGTGTTCTTGGCTCCGAGCAGATCGAAATGGCCGACGAGATCCTGATTGGTCTGCCAAGACGACATTTGTGTCGTCGAATATGAAGTACCCAGCGTGATCAACGGGTTGGAGCCCGCGCTTGTCGATAACGCCGGGTCGGTTATCGCGTTGCTGTTCGTGCTGTAAAACGTGACCCGCGATCTGAGTGACCAGTCATCATTGAAATTATGCGCTCCTGTCAGCGCCGCATAGACTGTCGGCTGAAATGCTTGGCCAAATCCATAGAGGCTCGTGTTGCGTGGCGTGTCTAAGAACGTTCCGTTGATCGACGCAGCACGGAATTCATAAAGGCTCGACAGGTCGTTGCTGTAATTTACCTCCGCCTTTATCCAGGTGTCGTTGTCGATCTGCCATTTGACGACCGGCGCGACAAAAAAATTCCGGCTGTGCGTTCGGTCGATGACGGAGCCGAAGGGTGCGCCGTTGTTCTCATAGGACATGTCGACCCTGTACAGCACCGACTTGTCGCTGGTGACCGGGCCCGTGGCGCTGAGGCTCGTGCGGTAGAATGCCAACGCCCCGATCTGCTGCTGGATGGCGTAATGAGGCGTGTCCAGGGGGGCCCGAGTCGTGATGTTGACGATGCCTCCGGGCTCGGAAAGTCCGTAGAGAATAGCGGCGGGGCCTTTCAGCAGCTCGATTCCGCCGATGTTGGCGAATTGTTTCGTGCCGGCGATATCTATTGTGCCGGCGCCATTCGTAGTGACGCCGGTGACCCGAACCCCGTCCTGGTAGAACTCCTGCGTCGCGAAGCCGCGAACAAAAAAGCCAGCAGTTCTCTGTGACGTTTGCCCGAGAGCTTCGACGATGGTGACGCCGCTGACATTCTGCAAGGCGTCCCTCAATGTCGTCGCCTGCTGGTCCTCGAGCGCTTTCTGCGTGATCGTCTGCACGTTGATCGGAGTATTCATGACCGGCGTGTCGGTCTTGGTCGCCGTGGAGGCGTTCGGCACGACATAGCTGTTCTGCGAGGTGAGGCCCTCGCCCTTTCCGCTGCCCGGCCCACCCGCCCGCGGCCGTTCCGCCCCTATGTCGATCGCCGGCAGCGCCTCCGCCCCGGCGTCGCTGCGCACGCCCGTGTCGTTCTGCGCCAGCACGATGAACACGTCACGCTGATTGTCGGCGAGGCGGTAGCCGAGACCCGTCCCCGCCAGCAGCCGATCGAGCGCGCCGCCGAGCGTGTAGTCTCCGGCTAACCCACTCGTCTTCACATTGCGTGTGAGCCCGGCCAGGAACACCAATTGCAGGCCATTCTGTTCAGCGATGCGGGCCAGCGCCATGCCGACCGATCCGGCTGGAATGCGATAGGATTTCACTTCGGCGGCGATCTCCGCGGCCGGCATGCGGGCGTGGGCGGACGCCGGCGCATCGCCGCCGAATGCGAGAACCCCCATCGCCGCCGCCAGAACCGCGCTCATACGCTCGTCCTTTCGACCGAAATCCTTGCGCCTCATCCGCCGCCCCCTCGCTCGATTGCCGGGGGACGAATGCGCCC
Source organism: Methylosinus sp. LW4 (assembly GCF_000379125.1). NCBI lineage: Bacteria > Pseudomonadati > Pseudomonadota > Alphaproteobacteria > Hyphomicrobiales > Methylocystaceae > Methylosinus > Methylosinus sp. LW4. The sequence goes on from NZ_KB900627.1 coordinate 728,549, forward strand.
CCTATTAAGGAGGACGGCCGGTGGAGACGTTTGGAAGGGTCGGGTAAGCGAAATATTTTCACTTTTTCGACGCAACCGACGGCGCCGCGCCGCGCCATTTCTCAGTTATATATATAAATCAGATAGCTACTGAGAGAGAGCGTCTTCACGCCCAGCGCGGCTTCGAGAGCGCTCGCGGCGCCGATCGGATTTGCAGCGTCGAAGGAGCCCGTCACGCGCAGGCCCCGCAGGGAGGGCGCTGCGAACAGGAAGCCCCTGTGATAGCGGCCGAGCGTCGCCAGCACGTCGGCGAGCGGCGCATCCTCGAAGACCAGGCGTCCGCGCCGCCAGCCGCCGACGCGAAAGAGATCGACCGGCGACGGCTCGGTGGTCCGCGCGTCGGCGCCGAAGCGGCTCTGCCGGCCCTCCTCCACAATGGTGCGGGCGTCGCCGCTCGTCACGGCCACTCTGTGCTCGGCGACGGCGACCTCGGCATGGGTCTTGTCCTCGAGCGCGATGTCGAAGGCCGTGCCGAGCGCGGTCACGGTCGCACCCGCCGCCTCCACAACAAAGGGGCGCGCCGCGTTCGGCGCCGCCTCGAAATAGGCTTCGCCGGCGAGCAGAGCGATGCGCCGCTCGCCGGCGCTGTAATGTATAGTGAGGGCGGATCGCGCCGAGAGATGGGCGTGCGAGCCGTCCGCCAGTTCGACCACGCGGGTCTCGCCGACGCCGGTGAGGACGTCGGCGCGAAAGCGCAGAGCGATCTCGTCGAAGAACAGAAACGCCGCCAGCGAGGCGGCGAGCAGCGCCGCGAATGGCGTGATCCGCGCCGGCCTTTTCGCAAGACCGGGCCGGCCTCCGGTCCAGAGCTCCTGCACGTCGTCGAAGAGACGCGAGGCCTCGTCGAAAGCGGCACGATGCGACGGATCGGCGGCGAGCCAGGCGTCGAGAGCCGCGCGATCGGCTGCCGAGAGCGGCCCGGCGTCGCATTTGACCCACCAGGCAAGCGCCGCCGCGGAAGGATCGCCGTCACGGTTCGGCTCGTCGTCACGGCTCATCGGAAAATCATCGCCTCCGGCGCTGGATTTCGGCGGGACAGCCTCGGGCCGCGCATGCGAGCGGTCGCTGGCGCGTCGCCCCCTCACTTTCTTAGACGCCCGAGACGCGAGAATGGAAGGGTCGGCGCCCGCCTATTTTATCGCCGCGCGGCACCGCTCCATGGCGAGATGAAAGTGCTGCTCGACCGTCTTGCGCGAAATTCCCAGTTTGATGGCGATGTCGCGCTGCGACATGTTCTGGCTGACCCGCATCTCGAAAATCTCCCGGCAGCGAGGCGGCAGCGAGGCGACTGTTTCGGCCAGTCGCGCCGAACGTTGCGCGTGCTCGATGAGATTGTCGGCGCCGGGCTCGTCCGAAGCGGCGTCGATCGACTCCGCGCTCGCGGGGTCGACGAGCTTTTGCTCGCGGTCACGATGGCGCGCGAAATCATTCGCGAGATTTCCAGCGGTACGGCGCAGATAGGCGGGCGGGTCGACGATCTCCGCCGTCGTCTCGCGGCTCAAGAGGCGCACGAAGGTCTCCTGAAGGAGGTCGGGCGCGTTCTCGCGGCCCACGCGCCGATTCAAATATCGCAAGAGCGCACGCCGGTTGCTCAGGAAGAGCTCACGGAAAGAAGCTGATGTCTTGTCCACCATATGGGGCTTCCGATGGCAGATCGGGGGGGCGACGCCGATGTCAGGGATTTCCCGTTCATTCAGCGCCCAGAAATGGGCGGATCGCGAAGATGAGGAATCGTCCCGTTCGCCGGGGAAGCGGCTCGAGCGCAGACGCGCATAGTATCGAGCGATCAGCCGACCGGCGGCGCGCGCGACGACCAGGAACTGATCCACCCGGCCGGCGACGATTGCTCGACGATCGGAAAAACATCGCCTCGAGCGAACGACGCGGCCAGGATGGAGAGGCCTAGGGCGATTGGAATGGCCGAGAGCGTTTCCTGGGGGCCATCCAGCTGACCGGACCGGCATGGAACGCAGCAAGAGCAAGAAAAATGAGGCCCTGGGGAATGGCGGTGGTCATGGACGTCGTCGAGGCCGCCGCAATCGCCGACGTCCAGAGGGGCGACCCCGCGGTCCATTCCATGGGACCGAGCGGCGGCGGTCATGCCGGACAAGACGAGAGCCCAAGCCATGAGGCCCGCAATCAATAGGCGGGTGATTCCCATCGGCCGGAGCGTGAGCTTTTCCATCCTGCCTACGGAACCCCCCGACGCTTCGCAGAGTCAAGGCCGGGGGCTGGCGGACCAGCGAAAGCCCTTTCTCTGTTGCAGAAACGCAACACAGCATGAAGAGCGGTTTTTTGCGGCAGTTGTAATTCTCGGCCGCCCCCGAGACGGAGCGTATTTTTCACCGAAGCACGACGCATTCCATTCCCGGCGGCCATGACGCGACAGCAGATCCGGGAATGTCGGCTATCGGCGAAACCGGACGTCGGCCCCGAGGGCTGGACGCGGCCGTTTAGGGTCATAGTTCCTCCTTCGCCCTCGGGAACGGCCAAGGGGCGCCAGGAGCGGACCTACGCCAGATCCCGCGTTCGATCATCTTTTTTCGCTTCACCATCCCGCGGGGAGCTACACTCTTTCTCCTCATCGGCCCCGTGGCGCCACGAATAGGCACCCTGGCAATCACCCGCCCACACGTCGTCTTTGCAGCTTCCCGTTGAGATTCGCCGCTCTGGCAATAAACGAGAGAAAGGGCGATCGCGGTCATTCATCTATTGGACGACGTTAGGGAAGTTTATTCCACGCTTAAACCAAATTGCCTTTCGAGTATATCAACTAAACATTCCACCTTCCGATCAGGAAGCTTCCACACACACAAGTGATTAGGGTCAGAGGCTGCGGTAGGACAAAAGAATGGCGTTCCAAATTTTAGCGGGCACCGAATCGCGGGCGCAAATATAGCTTGCATAAGTATTGAGTGGACTGTAATACAATCTATTGCTCTTGGAACAAAAATATCAGGCTGTTTAGTATGTAAGTTGTAAAATACAATAGACTGTCGCGCTCTAGATACAATCCTATTTAATCCTCCTGTTGTAATTAGCTCTATTGGGAATATGCTTGCTCCAATATCGCGCCGTATTTTTAGCGCGTCTCGGTGAGCCTTTAGCGCGCCCCCCATGAGAGCTCGTTCCCAAGGGAGCTGTTTCAGAATATTGTCTGCAACAGCAAATGCCTTGTCCGCCATCCAAGTGGGGGACGGCAGCCCAACGCATGCGCACAGCTCCTTGGAGAACCTCTCAATCTCCGCCGGTTCCGCGCTTTCGATAGGCCTCAATTTTGGTAGAGCATTGCAGACGGTGACAAACGTTTCACCTGGGTAGCAATCTCCTCGGCCCTGCTCATCTACAATATCCCATGGAACATCATAAAGAATAAAAGGGTCATACATGAGCGCAATGTCGATGCACACCGAAAGGGTCGGGAGCAGGGTGTCGAGACGACAAAAGCCAGACTGCAAAACATACAAGATGACAGCCCAATATTCATTGCCTTCTGGGAGGTAATTAAGTGCCTCGGCGAGATCGCATCTCAGGGCATTTTGCAAATGACTTAACTCGCATACTACAGCATAAGCCTCCATAAGCGACGCTGCGTTTAATGCGATCTGAGCTAACCCATCCTCTGTTGCAACCTCGATTATTGGAATTTTTTTGATGTGTGCCCCTATCGAAACAAGGAACTTTATGAACTCATCCTTCTCGATAGACTCTCTATCCGCTGGTGTGATTGAAAAGTGAGGAGACCAAGGCTCCATTCTCACCGATACGGTCAGCCCAGAGAGACATTTCTTCAGGGGATCAAAATTTTGGCTTATCGATAGCTGATCCATTGCATCAGCCAACATAAAACAGTGACCGTACATAGTTTTTTCATCTTCTGATAGAGACTCTAGCCGGCTGTGAAGATTTTGAAAAATCGGCAGCGGCCATCCTCGCTTTGTAGACAAATTGCGCAGGCAAATGAGCGTATAGCGAAGAGTTCTCAGCCCAAAAGAAGAGCTAATGAATTGACTGAAGTGGGCGCACTCATGAAAAAATGTCAATGATGTAGAAAACTTATTCCTCACTTCTATTGATATTGGCTGAGTGATTGGATAAGGTTGCATGGATGCCTCTGCTTCCAGCACAGAGGACTCTATGCCTATTGCATACGCAAAAGGGGAATACGCTCCCGCCTCAATTCGGCTATTTCCTAGTATGTTTTTTAGATGCATGTCCTAAGAAGTCCTGAATTTAGTACAGTTGACCAAAGAATAAACTATCCTGGTCTGTAGCATTCTCTGCATCGGCACTGCGTCCGAGTGTAATCGGCTTGAAATCTTTTGGAAAACCTGGAAAGGGACTTTGGATCTTGCAAACCCCGATGAGCGGGACAAGTCCTTCCTCGGCCACGAGTTGAAACCCGATATTGCTTTGAGACAGCAATTGGACCTTTGCTGACGCGTCTGCAAGATCAATCAAAGGCTGTTCCGCTGAGCCCTCAAGGATCAATGACGAATTGTCGCCGCCAGAAATAGCAACAGTTGTCGAGCCCGCGCGAACCAAATCCGTCACAACTACCCACGACAACTTCCAAGAAGTCGCGCGATACATTTGCATAATCTGGCGACCGAGGGCCGGCTTATCAGTAACTTGCCTGTGCCGGCAGCCAGCCGCATTGAAAAATACTGCATCATTGCCGCGAAAAGTTACTTCCATCCTGGCTTTTGCGTAAGCGGTGCCTTTTGCGTGAAGCTTGATATCGGTGCTTCCTTCGGACGAAAACGTCATACGATCCGATCGGGTATCCTCCCGCTGCTCAAAATTCACACCCTGATCACGAACATTTCCAAGATGTAGAAAGGTGACCCCGTGCATGAGCCCGTAATCGCCGATTTCAACGGGTCGCCCAGGTTCCCAGTTTGCGAAAAAGGGCCGGAAGTTCTCATGAATTACTTTCGTATATGCATCTACGATGGTCATCACCAGCTCCGCTGGAGTGAGTTTGTTCCGCCCAAAGCGACCCGTTGGCCGAGGCTTGCAGGAACTGCATTCGACGCGTAACAGAATGCGTCAACCAGTGCCAGCAGCAGTTCGCCAACTGGCTCCCCCGAGCTTAATGGCAGCTTGCGCTCCGCACAAGGCGGAGGGGTGCCGGAAAGCGTCACCGGGACGCATGGTTGTAGGGCAGAGATGGGTCAGAGTTCCTCGTTCGCCGCCTCGAAAGGAGGTTGTGCCAGAAGCCGCCATTCGATCTGATACGACGCGTGCAGCAAAGGCCGGACAGAGAGAAAATCCGCTTTGTATAATCAGGCGACAAATGCCGCCCTTGGTTTTAGACCAAGCAACCGTTTTTCGTACGCTACGACTTGTAGCAGTAGGACGACGGGCCACCTTTCGACTTGACTACTGCTGCATCTTAGAACACAGCATAAAGGGTGCGCCGAGCATCTCTCATCTCCTTAGTCCTTCTACTCACCAGTTGCGGTCCGGGCGACAAGACGGTGTTTAGCTCGCGCGCGTCCCCAGACGGATCTCTGGTCGCGGAGAACGTGATGTTAGGCGACGGCGAGACGGGGGGCCAGCTTGTGATCCGTGCGAGAGATGGGACCGAGCGGCACTTCGATTTCGCCGATACCGCGCCGAACCTCTTTCTGAGATGGATTGACGACCAGCAACTGGAAGTCTGGAGCGAAAGGCAGAAGCTGGACTTCGGAAAGAATCCGAGCCTAGGCGATGTTCGAATTGTTCCGAAATCATATGAATTCCCGCAAGATGGCGCGAACGCATATAGTCGTCTTGGTCTCAACACGCGAAGTGTAGCCGTACCCAGCGGGAAAGTCGTCGTAACATTTGCTAACCAGACAAAGGTGGCGGCGCGCCTCTGCGTCCTCACGATCGGCACGGCTCCAGACCCCGCCTACGACACAGCAAACGTTGAGATAACCGCTTTCGTCAACCCGGTCTGCAACCGCGCCCGGCCCTGCGCCGCCATCTCTACACGTTTCACCCTTGAGGACGAGCATCGCACGACCCCTCAGGTGACGTTGACTTCGGCGACAGTCTCGGAAATACCGTCCTACAACCGTCTCCCGACTGGTGCCGACGGGACCTCGATTAGGGGCAATTTCTCGAGACGGCGGCGGCGACCCTGGTCGACAATCTCATGGGCGACTTCGTAACGCTCGACTTCTCGCGGAATTTTTTTGACGAAGTGATCAGGTACACTCTACCGCTCTCTACCGCCGTAGAGCCGATAGGCCAATTTCAGGTCTGCTTGGGCAACGCCGACATACTCTGGATTCGGCACGGGCCCTGACGCTCATAGACATGTCCGAAACGGGATGGAGGTGCTGCGTCCTTGTCGCGATCAAAGCTTGGTACGAAAGGTGGAGTCTGTCGCGGCTCGACCCGACCCATCGAAACGGCACTAATGGGTCAAAATGTCCGCTCGCCCACAGCCTTTTGCACGAGATGAAGCGATCAGGCTGAACATTTTAACGTGCCCAACGCGACATCTGGCTTGAGCTTTTATGACGGGAAGTTACACTCCGCTAGTGACATTCGAAGCAGAATGAGCCCCCATGGCATATGTGCACGCCCCCAACAGTCTAGTGAGAGTGTTTGACCCGGATACCGGTCATTGCCTCCGACAGGAAATAAGGGACATTCCCTTTCCTGCGAGACAATACGAGCTTCGACTGGATTCTGACAACCACCGATCCCCGACGTTTGTTCTGCGAGGATATTGGCGAGGGATACCAGAAAAGCAATTATTTGAGATCTATTTTCCTTTCCAAAATATTGAAAAATCTTACAAAACAGCCTTGTATCTCAGATCTGACCACAGACCATCTTTCGAGTGGTTTAAAGAAGTGATAATCCCCGAGTTTCGCGAAGCGATTCTCTGTATCCTAAGTTATCTTGACGCAGAAAGAGAGAAAAGGCGCATACCGACAATCCTTACCTTCGAAGTTTGAGTTTTGATATCACCCTGATATAACATGGCCCGACATGGCGGAGCATAGAGTTGCGACACGTTAAGGACTAATATCCATCCTACTTCCGCGAAATGTCGCCATGTCGGCTTAACACAGACTCACTCGTCTTCCGTGGCAAAGGACGACCATGGACCGGGCCATATTATCAGGTCTTTTATCGACGCTCTTTTTCGTGGTGGCCTTTCCCTCCTGCGCCATGGCCGCCAGCTTCGATTGCGCCCAGGCGACGACGATGCGCGAGAAGCTGATCTGCCGCGACCGAAGCTTATCTGATCTCGATACACGCCTCGCCCGGCTCTACAGGGAGCGGCGTGGCTTGCTCAGTCGCAACGGAGCCGAACAGCTTCGACTTTCGCAGGCGAGCTGGATTGGATTCATCGATATCATCTGTCCATCGAACCCTCCTGAGCATGCATTCAGATCACGACCGCAAGTACAATGCCTGGACGCTCGATATCGTGAGCGTCTCGACCAGCTCTCGGAAGTGGGACGGAAGCTCGGCCCTTTCGTTATCAATCGCATCGATCATTATGCTGCCTATCTGCGCCTGCCACGGATGATACCGGGGGTATGCCCGGATTTTACATTCGGCATATCGCCTACCCACAGATTGACAATCTTGAGACTTCCTTAGCTGTCTCCTGGAACAAGAGGGTAAAGGAGACGATCGAACTGAGGGAGGACGATTTATGCAATGACGGCGGGGCTGACTGTAACATAGACTATCGGATCGACTATGCTAGCGACGAACTGATCAGCACCGCTTGGCTCTATGATAGATATGAGCACGGCGCGGCCCACGGAACATTCTGGAGCAATGTCGATAATATCTTATTTCGTGCAGAGCTGCGTGAGTTAAGAACTTCCGATCTTTTCGGACCGGACGAACGGTGGTTCACCGAATTTCAGCGGCTCGTGTGGAACGAACTGCGTAAGCAGCGATGGAGCCCACCCGACGATGCCAATGGCGAGGCCAAGGCGGACCTCCTCGCGGCGAGCCTTCAACCTACAAAATGGGCCTTGAGCGCGAACGGAATTCGCATCGATTTCAATGCGTATGAAGGCGGCTGCTACGCTTGTACCCCTCGTGAACCTGTTGAATTATCTTGGGCAGAACTCGAACAACTTCGCTCGCCGGATTCTATTTTGCGCGAACTCCGCAAGGAGCGTGATAACCGATAGAAACATTGTAGCGCCCGCCACTTTGCAGAAAGGAGTACTTTGAAGGCCGCGCTCGAACAAACGACGACGCCAACGTCGCCGTCGGAGCTCTCTTCGTAGGGGTTCTGCTTTACCGGCCCCAACGGCCAAGGGGCGCCAAAAGCTGTCATCGGCACTGGCCGGTGAGGTCGACCTCTAATATCGTCAGGGCATGGGAACTGATCCATTTCGACCGTTAGAGACGACCCGCCTCCTTTTGCGCTGCGTCGTTGCCGACGACGCCGTAGCGACGGCCATGATGATGACGCCGGAAGTCAGCCGATGGGTGGCTTATTGGCCCGTCCCTTTCACCTACGAAATGGCGGTTGCTCGTATCGAGGCCGCCCGCGAATGGGCTCGCAGGGGCGACGCGCTGCCGTTCGCCGTGACCGACAAAGCAGCCAACGGCGACCTAATCGGGTGGGTGATGATCTACCGAGACGAAGAGAATCGTCGGCGCGGATCTCTCGGCTATTGGTTTGGCGAGAAGCACCATGGCAAGGGCTACATGAGGGAACTTGCACCTATAGCGTTGGCGGCAGGTTTCGACCTGCTCGATCTCGACGTGATCGAGGCCGCCGCGCAACCGGAAAATGCAGCGTCGATTGCCGTCATGAAGGCTTGTGGAATGAAGCCGACTGGGGAAGGGATGGTCTACGCACCCGCCCGGGAGCGCCATGAACTTTGCCACTTCTATGAGGTTCAGCGTCCTCGCGCCCTGGCTTGAAAGTCCGCCAGCCTTTTTTCCCTGAAATTCGGGCCTCGTGCTCCGAACAACGTCTACGGGTCATCAAAGAGCAATGTCCCTTCGGGTCATAGTTCGCCGCTCGCCGTCTCGAAACGGCGAGGTCGCGCCATAAGCCGTCATTCGGTGCCCCTTGCTCTTTACAGAACCTCGAGAAGTCGCGCGATCGCTCTGGCGTGGTTGGGCCATGGGGGCTTTCAAAGAACCAATGCCTCGACGCCCTTGTTCGCCTTCGGCACGGCATCGGCCGCCAACGCCGGGATGTTCATGCCCTCGACGCGAATCACCTGCACATCCGTGATGCCGATGAAGCCGAGGATTAGCCGCAGGTAAGGCTCGACGAAATCCCATGAACGCCAGCGCCCGTCCGTGAAGACGCCGCCTGAGGCCAGGATCAGAATGGCCTTTTTGTTCTTCGCCAGACCGAGCGCTCCGCCTGTGAGTGCCGGGCGTAAACTCCCCAAATGTGCCGATTGAAAATTCCCCAGTTTTCGTGACGCCGGGCCTTCCAGGGCATGCCCTGGAAGGCCCGGCGACGCGCCAATTCGCCGATGCTGCTCCCCTCGGCGGGAGGGAGGGCGCGGTGATCAAACTCGGGGAAATTGTCATGATCCTGGAACTACATCGTCAGGGCGTCTCGGTGTCCGCCATTGCGCGCCAGCTCGGAATCGACCGGAAGACCGTCCGCAAGCACATCGCCGCGGGGCTGGCGGCGCCCAGCTACAAAGCCAGACCGCCGCGCGAGCGCGCGATCGCGTCCTTCGAGGCCTATCTGCGGGAGCGCCTCGCCGCCTATCCGGCCTTGAGCGGCCGTCGGCTGTGGCGGGAGATTAAGGGGCATGGATATGCCGGCGGCTATACCGCTGTCACCGACCTGCTGCGTGAGCTTCGCCCGCCGCGTCCCAAAGGCTTCGAGGTCCGCTTCGAAACCCCGCCTGGAGAGCAGGCGCAGGTCGACTTCGCCCGCTTCGACCTCGAGTTCCTCGACGCGCCCGGCGTCAAGCGCATCGTCTGGCTCTTTTCCATGGTCCTCGGCCATTCCCGCTTCATCTGGGCGCGCTTCGTCCTGCATCAGGACATGCAGAGCGTCCTGCGCTGCCACATGGCCGCCTTCGAGGCGCTCGGCGGCGTTCCCCGCGAAATCCTCTACGACCGCATGAAGACCGCTGTCATCGGCGAAGACCCGGACGGTCTCGTCGTCTACAATCGCACGCTACTCGATCTCGCCCGCCATTACGGTTTCCGGCCGCGCGCCTGCAAAGCCTATCGCGCGAAAACGAAGGGGAAGGTCGAGCGGCCGTTCCGCTATATCCGCGAGGATTTTTTCCTCGGCGGCTCCTTCCGCGATCTCGACGATCTGAATGCTCAGCTCCGGAACTGGCTCGATACGATCGCCAATCCGCGCGTCCATGCCACGACGAAGCGCGTCGTCGACGAGGCCTTCGCCGAAGAGAAGGCGGCGCTCGAAGCTTTGCCTGCCATGGCTTATCAGGCGGTGCTGCGGCTCGAACGACGCGCCTCGCATGAAGGCATGGTCAGCGTCGGCGGCAATCTCTACAGCGTGCCGGACACCACGCGGCGGCGCGTCCTCGACGTCCATGTCTTCGCCGACGCGATCCGCATCTTCGAGGACGGCGAGCTGATCGCCACACATGCGCCGCTCGAAAGCCGCGGCGAGAAGTGTCTCGATCCGGCGCATCGCCGAACGCCGTCGCCAGCGCCGGGCCGACGCCCGCCCGAAGAGCCGCAGCCCGTGTTGCGGCGTGCCGGCGATCATGCCGCGCGGCGCCCTCTGGCCTTCTATGACGCGGTGGGCCGCCGCCTGGCCGCGCAGGGAGGCTCACGATGAACGCCGCTCCCTCCGCGATCATCGACCGCGTCAAACGCAATCTCGTCGGCCTGAGGATGCCGCGCGCCCTCGAGATCCTCGACGTCACCCTGCGCGCCGTCGAGCGCGGCGAAGCCACGGCGCTCGATGTCGTCGACATTCTCCTCGCCGAGGAACTCACCCTGCGTGAGAACCGCCGCGTCCGGATGGCTCTTCAGATGGCGCGCCTCTCCGCCGTCAAAACGCTTGCCGGCTTCGACTTCTCCTTCCAGCCCTCGCTCGACAAGAGCCGCGTCATGGCGCTCGCCGAGTTGCAGTTCATCGACCGCGCCGAAGCCGTCCATCTCATCGGCCCGCCCGGCACGGGGAAAACCCATCTCGGCCTGGCGCTCGGCGTCGAAGCGGTCAAAGCCGGCCGCAGCGTCTACTTCGCCTCCCTCGCCGACATCATCGCGGTGCTCGCCAGAGCCGAGCGCGAGGGAACGCTGCGGGAGAAGATCCGCTACTTCTGCCGGTTCGCGCTGCTGATCGTCGACGAGATCGGCTATCTGCCGGTCACGCCGGGCGGCGGCAATCTGTTCTTCCAGCTCGTCAACGCCCGCTATGAGAAAGGCGCGATGATCCTCACCTCGAACCGCGGCTTCGCGGAATGGGGCGACATCTTCGGCGACGCCGTCGTCGCCACGGCGCTTCTCGACCGCCTCCTACATCATGCCGTCGTCTTCCAAATCGAAGGCTCCAGCTATCGCCTGCGCGAGCACGCTGACCTCTTGCCCGAACATGTTCGGACAAAAGCCAGCATTCAGCCGGCGCCGATCCCGCCGACGCTCAGGCGCCGCGGACGACCGCCCAAAAACGGAGGAGCAGATCACATCGACGGCTGATCGCCACGCCCGCCAGACTGGGGAATTTTACTTCGGCGCTTCTGGGGAAATTAAAATCGGCATTTACAGCCTTCGGCATATTGGAACGTCCGGCCCGGCCGCACGACGAGGTCGATCCAGGCCTTCAGCGCGGATGGAATTCCAAAATTCCACATCGGCGTTGCGATAACCAGAAGGTCGGAGGCCAGAACCTCGTCGGTCAGTTCGTCCGATAGATGGGCAGCGTCCTTCAGCCTCTCCGCTTCGAGCGGGTCCCTCGTAGAGATGGCTCGGAGCGTGGTCCCGTCGAGATGCGGCAGGTGCTCGGCGGCGAGGTCCCGGCGGAGCAGTCCTACCGATGGATAGAGGCTGGTGAGCCGCGTGGCGAGCGCTTCGGCGACCGCCCGGCTCGCCGAATCCGTTTCTCTTGGGCTCACTTCGATCATCAGAATTTGCTTCATGGCCTTACCTCCTTGCCTGCGCCGTCAAAGCGTTCCAGGCTGCGAGCGAGTCCATGTAGTCACGCCAGTGTGCGATCTTGTGGTTTTCGATCCTGATGATCGAGCAAAACCGGTTGTCGTATCGCGCGTCGGTCGCGAGGATCGTTCCGTGGACTTCGTATTCGATGACGATGACGCGGCCATCATCGGTTTTGTGGACGATCAACTCGTTGGCGGACTGAAGCACGATGCTTTCGACATAACCGCGGAAGGCGGCCATCAGATCCGCCCGCCCTTTGATGATGCGGGGCCAGCCCGGAACGTCGTAGCGCACCTCGTAGATGGTGTCGTTGGTGACGACGTCGAAAAAGTGCTTGCCCTCGACGAGGTCGCCAACTGCCCCCCGAACGAGGTCGAAATACGGGGCCGCGGGCTCGTAAGCGGCATATTTCAGGTCGGGCATCTGGGTCTCTCCTTGCGCTTCGGAAAGTTGCTTATGGAATGAGAGCCACATATAAATCAGAACCTGATATCGAAGAAGAAGGCACTTTTGTTTCAGCCACTAACACCGAGGTAACCCATGAGGGAGCGGGGCAAGACCGTCCCATTGGACCCTGCCGCGATCTGCCGAAGCTCGGACCCCATGGCGGTGCGCGAGCTGCTGACGAAGATCGGTGACAAGTGGACGATCTTCGTCGTGCTATCGCTCGACCTACTCGGTGGGCGGGCGCGGTTTTCCGAACTCGAACGCGCGATTCCGGGAATTTCGCAGCGGATGCTCTCCGCGACCCTGAAGAATCTCGAACGCGACGGATTGGCGATCCGTGAGGTGTTTCCCGAGGTCCCTCCTCGGGTCGAGTATGAGATGACGGACCTCGGAAAGAGCCTGTTGCGGCCCACGCAAGGGCTGGTCGATTGGGCCAAGGAAAACTGGGAGCAAGTCAGGCAAGCGCAGTCAAAATACGACCAGCGATAGCATCTCGCGTCTCTGTGAAAGGGCGTCCGATGGACGAGTTTCGAACCGCGGTCGCTCGAGTGACCGCTTTTCTTGTTTTCGGGTTCGGATGTATTCGGAAGTGACAGGTTGGTTTAGCAGCCCGTTGACGAAGTCGCGTCTGCCTGATTCCGTTTTGCGGCGAGATTCGGCCGGGGTGTATCGATGTCGATGCGGCGTGAGACGGGGATGCAGGGCGAGTTGATGGCCCCGTATGGGTGCCGCCGTGCTCTGCATGAAGCCGCGTGGTCAGTTGACGCCGGCTCAGGCGGCGAAGGTAGCGGCTCTGAAAGACGCTTAACCGGACTTCGTGATTATGCGCGGACTCGCCATGCGCCTTCGCGGCATTCCTCGCAGCAAGAACGTCGAGGGGCTCGAAACCTGGCTGAACGATGTGCAGCACTCCGGGCCATTCGCCATCCAGCGTTTCGTCCGCACGTTGCGACGCGACATCGAAACCGTCAAGAATGGAGTGACGGAAGCTTGGAGCAACGGACAAACAGAAGGACAAATCAAACGGCTGAAAACTCTCAAGCGCTCGATGTATGGCCGCGCAGGAGCCGAACTCCTGCGCGCGCGGATGTTACCGCTTTCGTCAATGGTCGAGCACGGAAAGTGATGATGACCCGAATAGGGATCAAAGCTACGCTTACGCTTCACAAGCCGGAAGCGCTGACCTCTCCTCACTGCGTCAGCCGCAGCGAGCCGAGCCCCGTCCCGATCGTCGAGAAGGCGAGATTGAGGCTCGCCGCGTCGGTCGCCGCGAAATAATGCGAGGCGTTGGTGGCGCAGTTCTTCAACAGCGTCAGTCCCTGGGCGTCGATCGGATCGTTCGGGATCGAGAAGCCAATGGTGAATATCTCGATTCCCGCCGCCTTGGCGTTTGCGCAGGCTTCGAGCGTCAGATCGTCCTCGGCGCTGCGCGACGTCGACAGATAGCTCGAATAGCTTCCCGCAGAGGCCGTCAGCGCCGAACGGTAATTGACGCCGTCGCCCGACGAGCCGTCCGGAAGGCGCGTGTTCGCGGCGCCATTGTAGGTGTAGTAGCCGAGCGACTCATAGTCCGAGCCGACCACAGTGCCCGTCTGTGTTCCCCAATTGTTGAATCCATCAGTCATGAACACGATGACCTTGTGATTGCCGGAGGCGCTATAGACCCTGCCCTGAGCGAAGGGCCCGACCGGCGAGATCGTCCGCCAGCCCCACATGAATCCGGCATGGAGATTGGTGTTGCCGTTCGCGGAAAGTTGAGCGATCTTGCTGTTGACCGTGGTCTGCGTCGAGGTGAGCTGCAGAACCGTCTGCGTCGAATTGTCGGGACAAAACTGGTTCGGCCCGAAAAACGCCGACGGGCCGAAGCTCCCGCCGAGCGAGCTGGTCGCCTTATATTTGCAGACATGGGTCAGCTTTGCCCAATCGCCGCTCGCCGTGTCGCTGCAGTTCGAGCCCGAGCCATTGTCGCCGAGATAATCGTTCCCGTAATTGCTATAATAGCTGTAGCCAGACGGATCCGGCTCGTCCGGCGCGAGATAGGGGACGAAGAGCGTCTCCGGGTCAGTCGAAGAGATCGTCAGATCGCGCACATTATAGGGATAGGCGGACTCCTCGAAGCATCCGCGCCAATCCAGCGCGGAGTTGCGCTTCTTCAGCTTGCTGAAAATGTCGAAACGACTCGTGAAGCCGGCGGCCCTCGCAGCGGTCTCGCCGCCGAAGACGACCCAATGCTGCGAATTGGCTCCATCCAGATCGATCCAGGAGAGCGCTCGATTGGCCGAGACGTTCGGATCGACGGCGACGACGCCGCCCGCAAAGGGAGTTATCGCGAATTTGACTCGCCCCGGCGCCTTCGTGAACATGGTGTTCACGAAGCTCGTCGCGGCGCTTTGCAACGCCTGGATCTTGGTTGTGCCGCTCGTGCTCTCGCTCATGGAGCCGGAATTGTCGAGCACCAGCGCGATCTCATAAGTGTCGGTCGGGCTGATACCACCCTGCAGCGCCGCGCAGGACGTCACCTGCGTCGACATCGCGCTCGTTCCGGCGATCTTCATGACCGATGTCACGACCTGAGCCTGCGCTGTGACGCACAAGGACAGCCGATCCGTGGCGATCGTCGTCGAGGTCACGGTCGCCGTGGGGTTGCGATAATTTGTCGTGAGATAGACCTGCGCCTGGCTGCGCGCCAGCTGATCCGTGGTCGAGCTGACGATGCCTTTGGCCACCGCGAGCACGGCGGCGTCCGCCGCCCGCTGCAGCGAGCCGCGCGCCGCCGCGAGGCGGCCGTAGTCGATTCCTGCGCCGACCATCATGACGACCGGCACGAAGCTCAATCCGAATATGATCCCGACATTGCCGCCGCGATCCCGCATGAAGGAGCGAGCCGATCGCCCCGGTTCCGATATAGGCCGCATGAAGGAACTCTCAAGTTTTTTGTAACTCCGCCTGCTTGTGCTTACGGCGAATTCCTCATCACAGTGCTGAATCGATCCCGGCAATTTCGATTGATTGTCGTTAACCTCGACAAAGCGTCAACCGAGCAAGACTGGCCGCGAGGCTTCGGGCGCCGCGCTTCGTGTATATTGGTTCCTGAGATCTGCGGGCTGGACGATTCCGCGGCTTCGACACCGACTTGACCAAAGAAAACGCGCGAGCCCGGCTCGCCTCCTTCCGCGCGGGTCTTCGTCACTTTCTGGGGAGATGGATTTATTGGATTGGCAGCATTCGCTTCCGCAACAATTCAATGCCCGCGCGGCCGAACATGAACGACCTTCTTCCAATCTTCGAGCGTCATCAGTCCGCCTCGACGGGGGAAGTCTCGAGCGCCCGGAGCGGTCATTCGCCAGGAGCGACGGCTCGGTTCCATATCAATAAGGCCTTATGCGACCGCTGCGAGCACGGTTGCGCTCGACCACCAACCAAGCGAGCGTCCGCCAAGACACCAGCAGGAGGAAGGCGAGAAGGCCGAGCCCGAAATCTGCGGGCGTGACAATTGCGCTCGTCCAAACCGCGTGTAGAGCGCCGCCAGAAGAATCCCGACCACCGTCGCGTTGACGCCACTGAGCGCCGCTCGCAACCCCGAGCGATGACGCAAAGCATCCCAAAATGGCAAAGCGCCGAGGAGGAGAAGGTAGGATGGCAAATAAATCGCCGCAAGGCAGATGAGACCGCCCGCGCAGCCGTTCGACGACGACGCGCGCGACCATTCCACGACGAATCTTACGGTCGCGCTGTTGTCGTGCCTGCGACGAAGGGCGGCGCAAAGTGGGCGACCGATTGCGGCTCCGTCTGATCAACGACGGGAAAATCGCCTTCCCATCCGCCGCCGAGCGCCTTGTAGAGCTTGACAAAATTGGTCGCGACAATCGTGCGGCTCTGAGCCTCCAGCAGTTCGGCCTGCAACGCCTGGCGCTGCGCGTCGAGCACGTTGATGAAATCGGAAACCCCGCTGTTGTAACGCGCGCGCGCAAGCGCAAGCGCCTCGCGCTGATGCGCCGCTTGCGCATTGAGCCGCAGAAAGCGCGTTTGCTCCGTGCGCAACGCGACGAGCGCGTCGACCACCTCCGTCCAGGCTGTGAGCACAGTCTTGTGATAGACCAGCGCCGCCTCGCGCGATTGCGCGTCGCGCAGCTCGAGTTGCGACTTGAGGCGGCCGGCGTCGAAGATCGGCACGGACACCGTCGGGCCGAATTGATACTGCAACGACGCACCGTGAAAGAGCTTCTTTGCGTCGAGGGCGTTGAAGTCGACCGCCCCGTTGAACTTGAAGGACGGATAAAATTCAGCGATCGTCACGCCGATGTTCGCCGTCGCCGCATGCAGCTCGGCTTCTGCGCGGCGGATGTCGGGACGCCGGCGCGCAAGTTCGGAGGGCAGGCCGACCGGCGGGCGCGGTGGCGACAACAGCTGCGGTCCGCGGCGCGCGAGCGTCGCGCGCAGGGCCTGCGGGGGCTCGTCGAGCAGCAGACCGATCGCATCAATATAGGCCGACTCCTGGTTGGCGAGCGCGGGCAACTGCGCCTGCGCGCTCTCAACCTGTGCGGCGGCGTTCTCGACGTCGAGATAAGTCGCGGCGCCTCGATCGGCGCGCTGCTTTGTCCAATGCGCAATTTCTTTGGCGCTGGCGAGATTGGACTTGGTGATCGCGATCTGCGCCTCCACGCCGCGCAGTTCGACGTAATCGCGCACGAGTTCGGCGACCGTAGAAACCAGCATGTCCCGGCGCTGATATTCCAGCGACTCGGCCTGCGCTTCGGCCGCCTCGACCTGGCGACGCACATGCCCCCAAAGGTCGATTTCCCAGGAGGCGTCGAAGCCCGTCTGCCAGATGTTGATCGGCGGAATTTTCAGGGGAACGCCATTGTTGAAGGCGCTGCCGAGACTCACAATGCCATTATTGCTCAACAGCTCGCGCGTATATTGTCCCGACGCGTTGACGAGGGGCAGTTGCGCCGCGGCCGCAGCGTCGCGTTGCGCGCGGCTTTGCCAGAGTCGTTCGGTCGCGATGCGCACGTCAAGATTAGCGCCGCTGACGCGTTCGACCAGCGCCGCGAGAGTCGCATCCTTGAACTGCCGCCACCAGGCAGGATGGAGGCCTGACGCCCGCTCGGCGCTTGGGCCGGCGATCTCGGAGCTCCCGAGATAGGACTTCTGCGGCAGTTTTGGATCCGGAGGGACGAAATCAGGACCGACGCTGCAACGGACAAGGGACGCGGCGAGGACGAGGGTCGCACAAAATCGCGCGGACAGACCATTGAACATTCTCATCGTCAATGCGCAGCGGCGCCGCCGCCTCCCTTCCGAGATGACAGCAGAAAGCAAAGCGGCGCGACAGCGAAGGAGACGAGTCCCGCCACAAGGAAGACGTCCGCGTAGGCGAGCGTCGCGGATTGCTCTTGATAAACCTGATAGACCTTGCCGAGCGCAGCGTCGTGCGCGGCCTGCCCGACATAACCCAAGGCGGAGAGCGCGCGCCGGTAGGTCTCGACCAGCGCGTTGAAAGGCTCGTGCAGCGGCGTCGCCCATTGCGACAGATAGGCCTGATGCGTCTGCGAACGACGCAAGATCAGCGCGCTTGCGACCGAAATGCCGATCGATCCGCAGACGTTGCGCAGCATTACGAACAGCGCCGTCGCGTCGCCGTTGAGCTCCCGGGGGACCTGGGCGAATGCTATGGTGCTGATGGGCACGAACAAAAAAGCCAGCCCCGCAGTTTGCGTCGCGCGGAGGAAAACGAGGGAGGAGAAATCCATCTGGGTCGTGAGCCGCGTCGAATAGAAGAAGGACGCCCCCATGGTGAGAAAGCCGATCAGGATGAGGGCGCGCGTCTGAACCAGCGGCATGATGCGCCCGATGACCGGGATCATGAGAATGATCATCAGCGCGCCGGGCGACAGCACAAGGCCCGACCACGTGGCGTCATAGCCGATAATCGTTTGCGTGAATTGCGGGATGACCACGGCGCCTGCGTAGAGAATACCGCCTGTAGCGCCGATCAGCGCGCAGGAGGTGGCGAAATTTCGGTCCCTCAACACAGAGAGATCGACGACCGGCTTGCGCGCGCGAAGAAGCCAGACGACCGCGCCGATTATGCCTACGACAGCGAGCGCCGCCATTAGTTTGATGAAGGGAGAGGCGAACCAATCGTCGTCCTGGCCACGGTCGAGCGTGACCTGCAACGCGCCAAGGCCGAGCATGATCAGCGCGAGGCCGGCATAATCGATGTCCGCGAGCGAACTTCGCTTGAGCCACGGCGGATCTTGGATAAGCGCGGAGATGAGGAAGATCGCGCCGACGCCGACGGGGACATTGATGAAGAACACCCAGCGCCAGCTATACGTGTCCGTGATATAGCCTCCGAGCGTCGGTCCAAGCACCGGTGCGACGATGGTGGCGATAGCAGTCACGCCGAACGCCGCTGCGCGCTTCTCCGGCGGAAACGTGTCGAGGATGATCGACTGCTGGCAGGGCTGCATGCCGCCGCCAAAAAACCCCTGCAGCAGACGAAAGAACACGAGCTGCGCGAGACTCGTCGCGGAGCCGCAGAGGAAAGAGCAGACTGTGAACATCGCGACGCAAATGATGAAATAGCGCTTCCGTCCCAAAAGCGAAGACAGCCAACCCGAAATCATGAGCACAACGCCATTCGCGAGGAGGTAGGACGTCAGCGCCCAAGTCGATTCGTCGTAACTTGCTGAGAGGCTTCCGGCGATATGCGGCAGCGACACATTGACGATGGTCGTGTCGAGAATCTCCATAAACGCCGCTAGCGTCACCACGACGACGATCGCCCAACGGTTCGCCTTGGGCTTCCATTCGGAATGCGCGTCCGCGCCATCGGTCGCGCTCATTTGAGATAGACTCGCGGCGTGACCGAGACGCCGAGCGGCAGCGGGATCGCGGGATCAAGGCCGGAGTCGATGACGATCTTAACCGGCACCCGCTGCACGATCTTGACGAAATTTCCGGTGGCATTCTCGGGCGGGAAGGCGGTGAATTTTGCGCCTGCGCCGCGTTGAATGCTGTCGACATGGCCTTTGAGCGCGAGTTGCGGATAGGCGTCGACCTCTATGTCGACATTTTGGCCGGAACGCATATGTGCAAGCTGATTTTCTTTGAAATTCGCCGTCACCCAGACTTCGGTCGCGACGAGCGACATTATCTGCTGACCGACCGCAACGAAATTTCCGGCCTCGACGTTGCGCTTCGTTACCCAGCCGTCCTGCGGCGCGGTCACGTTCGTCCAGGATAGATTCAGATTTGATTGATCAAGTCTTGCTTGCGCGGTCTCGACCTGACCCTCGAATTGGCCGACCTGCGTGTCCGCTTCGCCGATGCGTTGGGGCGCAGGTTCGGACTGAAGCACTTGCGCTTGCGCGAGCGCCACTTGCGCTTTCGCCTGTTTCAGAGCGGCGGCAGCTGCATCAATTTCCTGCTGGGTCGTCGCTTTTGGCGGCAGGCTTCGTTGGCGCTGGTAGTCGGCGAATGCGCGCGTCTCAACGGCCTGCGCGTTTGCAAGCTGCGCCTGAGCTTGCGCGAGCTGGGCAGGGAAATTTTTGCGCGCGATTTCCGCGCCGAGGCGCAGGCCCTCGAGTTGCGCTTTCGCCGTATCCAGAGCGCCCTGTGCGGACCCGCGGTCGATCAGGAACGGGCGCTGAGAGATGTGAATCAGAGCATCGCCCTTATGAACGAATTGATTGTCGTTCACATCGACCGAGGCGACGAGGCCGGCGACCTGTGGGGCGATCATTATTGCGTGGCCATCAGTGAACGCGTCGTCTGTCGATTCCACATTTTGTGACGACAGCCAAAAATAAAGCACGCCGGTCAGCGTCGCAGCGGCTACGAGCCCGCCCGCAATTTTTGTCGTTTGCGGACGAGACGCCACCGAGGTCGCGGCTTTCGGTTGAGACGTCTTTGCCTCAGGCTCGATGTCGATCATAAACTTTCGCTCATGGAATTCGAGATATTCACGACCCGCTCGCGGGCCGCGCCGCTCTGTCCCCGAGTGTCCGGAAGCATCTGTTTCTTTCAGCAGATTTGACGGTGCCGCATAAAACCAGTCGCCTTCTTGCGCCGCTGTCCGGAAATGCCGAGGGATTTACGAGCGGTTCGAGATATGACAGGACAGAAGCATAATGACAGAATGCTGTCAATATCTGGAGAACAAAACTTGACCTCGCCCGCGCATACGCCAGACGGCGCTGCCCTCGTTGAGCTCTTCCTTGCGGTGTGCCAATTTCACGGCGTGCTCGTCACCGCCGGGGACAAATTCTCCGCCGTCGTCGGTCTGACGATGGCCCGCTGGCAGGTTCTCGGTGCGCTCTATCGCGTGGGACGCCCAGAAACCGTGTCGAACATCGCGCGCACAATGGGCCTGGCTCGGCAATCCGTGCAGCGCACTGCAGACGATCTCGAGAAACTCGGCCTCGTTGTTTACGAGACGAACCCCCATCACAAGCGCGCGCTTCTCATGCGGCTGACGCCGGAAGGCGCCGAAGCGTTTCGCCATATCGTCGAAATGCGGGCGCCTTGGGTCAATGCGCTCGCCGCCGAACTCGACGCGGGAGACATCGCCGTCGCGACACGCATACTGAAATCGCTGCGTCAGAAATTCGAGGAAAAGATGTGACGCGCGCCGCCGCCGGGGGGACGCCCCACCGTTTGTAAAGCCCGATCATGGGCGGGAATTGGCGATTTTTGCGGGGGAGACTTGGATTGAAGAGAGTCAGGGTCTGGAGCATGGCGCAGGCGACAGCGAGCAGGCGGTCGGCGACCGAGCGGAGGGCTCGTCCGTGACCACGGCCTCTGGCGCGCAGGGCGGCGTATTTGGCCCGGCTTCGTGGGTCGTGTTGCACGGCTGTGCGCGGCCCAGTGATAGATGGCGTTGCGCAGTCGAACGTGCCCGGCTTGGCGCATCAGCACGATCTTGCTCTTTCCCGACCGTTTCGTGATCGGCGCGACGCCCGATAGGCAGCGCAGCGCATGGTCGTCTCGGAGTTGCAGAGCGTGCTGAGCTTCTGTGAGCAGCGTGGCGAGAACCTGCTCGACATAGGCCAGGAACGAGCGGCCATCGAGCGCGCCGTCGATCATCATCGGCGCGTCGATGCGATCGACGCGCAGCGCCGCGATCAGCGTCGTCGTCTCCCGGTCTCCAAATGGGACCGACGCACGGCCGGGCGCACCGTCGACAATGACCTGCTCCGGCGTCTGTTGTGACAACCTCTTCGCCAAGCTCAAAGACTGGCGGCGTATCGCCACCCGTTACGATCGATGCGCGCACGCCTTCTTCTCGAACATATGCATCGCCGCCGCTGTCGCCTTCTATCTCAATCAATGAGTCCTGAGCTTAGCTTGCATCGTATCGAACGCGAGCGTTTTGGATGTTCTCCCGATTGCAGTTCGCCCACGTAACGAGAGCCATTACGGGCGCAAGAAGGGTCCGTCCCACAATCGTCAACTCATAATCCACGCGCGGCGGAATAGTCGGAAACAATGTCCGCTTCACCAACCCATCACGTTCCAGTCCGCGCAAGGTAATCGTCAGCATCCGTTGTGAGATGCCGTCGATCTGACGCCGCAGCTCATTGAACCGAATTGGTCCATCTTTGAGCGTTGCAATGATGTACAGGGTCCATTTGTCGCCGACGAGATCAAGGATTTCCCGAACCATCCGGCAGTCGTCACCTTTGCCGGGGGTAGGAAAATCAATGTCACTAAGTGTCATTGGAGTGCCTTCTTGCGAGGGACGCGGTAGTCACCTTAATAGTGTTGGTAACAAGTATTTACTACCCTGTTCACGTCGGAGCAACCATGACCAACATCCTCCTCGTTACATCGAGCCCTCGTGGCCCCGAAGGCCTGTCCACCCGCTTCGCGACCGAGATCGCCGAAGGCTTAAAGGCTCGCTTGGGCGGCGCCCTTTTGACTCGCGATCTCTCGTTCAACCCACCGCCGCATATCACGCAGGCCTATATTCACGGCCGCGTCGCGGCCCCCGAGGCGCGCACGCCCGAGCAGGTCAAAGCGGTCGGCCTTGCCCAGGAGTTCGTCGATGAGGTGAAGGCTGCTGACGTGATCGTCTTGGGTTCGGGCATGATCAATTTCGGCCCGTCGTCGCAGCTCAAGGCCTGGTTCGATCACATCACTTGGCCGGGCGTGACCTTTGGTTATAGCGCAGCCGGCAGGCCGCAGGGATTGCTGATCGGCAAGAAGGTCTATCTCGTCACCGCCGCGGGCGGCGTCTTCTCGGAAGGCGACTGGGCCCCCTTTGATTTCCAGACCGGCTATCTGCGCCACCTCTTGGGCTTCATCGGCCTGACCGACGTTGAAATCGTCCGCGTGGAAGGCACCGTCTTCGGGCCTGAGGCGGCCAAGGCCGCCATCGCCGCCACCGAAGCCCAGGTTCGCTCGGTCTTGGAAAAGGTCGCCTGAAGGCGGCCGGTCGGCTGCTCAAGCTGTGAGCGCGACATGCACGTCAGCAGCCAGAGCAGTTGATCCAAGCCAAAAGACTGCAAGGAAGATAAGATGAAGATTGCTCTCTTTGGAGGGACCGGACCAACCGGCAGACACATCATCGAAGAGGCGCTCCGGCAGGGATATCAGCTCTCCGTCTACACGCGGGATGCCAGAAAGCTTTCTGCCTTCGGCGGCAAGATCGAGGTCATCGTTGGTGACCTGAGCAATCGGGAAGCGATCGAGGCGTGCGTCGCCGGCGCCGACGCGGTGATCAGCGCGCTGGGGCCAAACAGTCTGAAAGCGCGCGAGAAGCGGCCGATTATGCGCGGCGTCAGCACGATCATCTCTGTCATGGAAGAGCTGAACGTTCGTCGCCTCATTCAGATTTCGACGGCCATATATCGTGATCCGAAGGACGGTTTCGACTTCAAGTCGCAAGCATTCGTCATGCTGTTCAAGCTGATCGTTCGCAACGCCCAGGATGACATCAAGGCGACCGCTGAACTGGTGAGCAACTCACGCCTCGATTGGACCCTGGTTCGGATTCCCAACCTCGAGGATGGGCCCGCAACAGGTCAAGTGGACGTCGGCTGGTACGGCAAGACGAAGCTCGGCATGAAGCTGTCCCGCGGGAATCTCGCCAAATTCCTGGTCGATCAGGTCGCAGCCAAGGAGTTCGTGCGTGCTGCGCCGGGGATGGCCGATCACATCTGAGGGCGGATGGACCTCGATCCCGCGGATCAGCGCACGGAGAAAGGCGTGCGCGAGCGAAATGACTTGCGCACCCCAGCCGCACCCCAAATCGTAGATGATCGCGCCATCTGGAAGCCCGAGACGGCCCCTCGTTGCAGGTTGTTTCGCGGCGCCTCCATTCCTCAATTCGTGTGGTAACGCGTCGCGAGCTGGGGCGACTGCGCGGTAAATGCTGCAAGGTCGGCCTGAAAGATGGCGCCGAGCAGATCAGCCCTCTCGACGCCAGGGGCACAGACGACTTCGCCGAGGGCGAGCGCTTGCAGGCTGGCGGTCACGACATCCTCCGCCGACATGCGCGGCGCCGCACTGAGATCCAGGCCCTGACGTTCGTGGAACTCCGTCGCGACCAGGCCGGGACACAGCGCCTGTATCCGCAGGCCTCGAGATTTCAGTTCTTCGTGCAGCGCTTGCGACAGCGCCACGATATGGGCGAGGGTTCCGACATAGACGGCCCTGCCGGGCGCCTGGCCGAGCGGCGCCGGACCGCCGAATGCGAGCATGCCGGACACATTGATGATCGTGCCTTCGCCGCGCGCGACCATGCCGGAGACCGCGGCGCGGGCAAGCATCGTCGGCGCGACGACCTTCACGTGCAGAAGCTCGCTCGCCTTGGCGGCGGGCAGCTCGGCGAACGGCATGTAATGGCCGACGCCGGCGTTGTTGACGAGCATGGAGAGCTGCTCGCGAGCGCACACATCGGCGACGGCCTCGACACCGGCGTCGGCGCCGAGGTCGGCGACGAGAGGCTGGACTTTGACGTTCGGAAGGGCCGCGACGAGTTCATCGAGCCGATCAAGGCGACGCCCCACGACCACGAGGTCGTATCCTTCCGCGCCGAGCCGGCGGGCAAACGCGCGGCCGATGCCCGAAGATGCGCCGGTGACGAGCGCCAACCGTGGGGGATTGTTGCGAGCGATCGACATCATGATCTCCTTCATGCCGGAATGGTGCGCTTTGGTTCGGCCGAAGCCTTCCTTTACGCCGCCTCGGTCATGCTGCTTACACGCCGGTTGGCCAGATCAGCATGAGTTTCGAGTCGGACTCTCAGCGCGACCGACCGACAGGCAGTGCAATGTCCTGGGGCCGGGCCCAAGACCAGCTCAAAGCCTACCCTGCATCCCCCGCTCGCTTCGAGAACATATACATGTAGAGGCTGTCGGCATATTCCTTCGCGACGACGACCAGGCCGTCGCGGACCTCGAAGAGGAAATGATACCGATTGTGGAAGGGCCCCGCCGGTGTGTCGGCGTCGCCCTCGACCTCGGCAGCCACGCGGGCGCCTTCGGCCGTCATTCCGGTGATGGTATATGTGACGTCGGTTTTAACGCGCGCCTTGAATCCCCGGTACAGCTCCGCCCACTGAGCCTTGCTCCGGGTTCCGGCCAGAGGAGTCAATGTAGGGTCCTGCGGCACCACCCACTGCAGGTCATCAGCCAACAGGCGCAGCAGGTCGGCTATGTCGTCGCTGCCAAGCAAGCCGATAAACTTGCGCACGACGTTCTTGTTGTCCTCAATGTTCGACATGCTGTGACCTCCTGCTAATGCGCTGCGCCGCCGTCGAGAATGAGAGTGCCGCCGGTGAAATAGGAGGCGTCGTCGCTTACAAGGAACGCGATCAAGCCTCCCGCGTCATGCTCTGGATCGCCGAGATGGCCCATCGGCAACTTCTTCATGAACGCTTCTCGCTGGCTCGGATCCTTGAGATTGTCGGCGAGCGCGTCGGTCAGAATGCCGGGAAGGATGCAGTTGACGGTGATTCCGTACGCCCCGAGTTCGTGCGCCGCCGTCAGCGACAGGCTACGAATGGCTTCTTTCGTCGCATTGTAAGGAGCCATGTAGGGTTTCCCCGCCAAGGCCATGGGTGATCCGAAGTTGACGATCCGGCCATGGCGCTGGCTTTTCATGAATGGCAGCACGGCGCGCATGCCGTGAAGCGTGCCTTTGAATCCAGTGGCGAAGGTGTAATCCCATTCTTCGTCCGAGATGTCTTCGAATGGCGTCTCCGGCGGCGACAGCGCATGGCGTCCGGGGGAGCCCCAGGACTGAGCGACGTTGATCAGGATGTCGACGGCGCCGAATGTGGCCACGGTCTGCGCGACCATCGACTTGACCTGCGCGTCACTGCCGACATCGACGGTCGATCCGATCGCGGACATGCCAGCGGTCTTGATCTCTTCGACGACCTTATTCACGGTTGCCGCACTGCGCGAGGCGACGACGACGTGCGCGCCGTCTTTGGCAAGCCGGAGAGCGATGCCGCGCCCAATCCCGCGCCCGGCGCCTGTCACGATGGCGACCTTGTCTGCAAGCTTTGCCATTTTTTACTCCCGTCAGTGCAGTTGGACACGCCGATGTCGCCTGAAATGCCGAGGACCGGGGTCACGGCAGCGTCACGCCGCCGTTGAGCGCGATCCGTTCGGTGACCGCCAAGAGCTTGACTGCATTGGCAGGACCGAGCGCCAGCGGCTCGGATTCTGCACCGCCGCGACGGTCGTCTGACCGGCCGCGGCGCTCCGCCCGGCGATCAGGACATTGGCCTTGCGACGGCCGAGTTCGATGGCCGCCGCGCGACCGATGCCGGAAGATGCGCCGGTGACAGGCGCCAACGGGGGGGGGACTCCCCACCGTTTGTAAAGCCCGATCATGGGCGGGGATTGGCGATTTTCTCGGGGAGACTTGGATTGAAGAGAGTCCGGGTCTGGAGCATGGCGCAGGCGACGGCGAGCAGGCGGTCGGCGACCGAGCGAAGGGCTCGTCCGTGACCATGGCCTCTGGCGCGCAGGGCGGCGTATTTGGCCCGGCTTCGTGGGTCGTGTTGCACGGCTGTGCGCGCCCAGTGATAGACGGCGTTGCGCAGTCGAACGTGCGCGGCTTGGCGCATCAGCACGATCTTGCTCTTCCCCGATCGTTTCGTGATCGGCGCGACGCCCGACAGGCAGCGCAGCGCATGGTAGTCTCGGCGTTGCAGAGCGTGCTGAGCTTCTGTGAGCAGCGTGGCGAGGACGATCCTTCCGACGCCGGGCAAGGATCGCAGGATCGTCACGTCGCGCGGCTCTTGTGTCTGCCCCTCGGCTGTGTCCTCGCCGCCGGCGAGCTTTTCGGTCAGGCGATCGAGGCGCTTGTCGGCCTCGCGGATCTGGCGATTGACGAGCGCGAGGCGCTGGGCGGCTCCTTCGATATGCCCGGTCACGGCGCTGACCGTGCCGGCCGCGACGGAGATGGCGGGCGCCCTCAGCCGCTCCAACGCCGCGGCGGCGGTAAGGCGACGGATACGGTGACGTTTGAGCAGACGCTCGACCGTCGCCTCGCGCACGCGCCTGGCCTTGTCGGGCGTCGGAACGAGACGCCACAGCTCGAGAACCCAATCGGCGGCGACGTCGTCGCAGAGTTCGAGAAGCTGCGGATAATAACGCCAGAGCAGCTCGCGGACTTGATTGGACAGACGGGTGCGTTCGACACGCAGCTCGTCGGCGATGCGCGACCATTCCCGCAGCTCGACGACCGTTGGATCGAGCGGCGCCAACAACCGGAAGCAGCGCCGATCGGTGCGCAACGCATCGGCGAGCGCCTCGGCGTCACGGCTGTCGTCCTTGGCGCCGGCGGGCGAGAAGCGGTCGCGGAAGCGATCGAGCTGCTTGGGATTGATGGCGTGAACGCGGAAGCCTCGCTCCATCAAGCTTTCCACGACGGGGCCATGCGGAACCTCGATGGCGATCATCACGGCCTCGGGCGGCGCGCCGGTGGACTCGAGAATCCAGTCGGCCATCTCCTTCAACCCTTCGCCGCCATGCTCGAAGGCGCGCTCGCCGATTTTGGCGCCTCTGGCGTCCGACAGGCGCACGTGGTGCGTTTGCGAAGCCCAGTCCACGCCGACGAACCAGTTATTCTCATCCTCCATGTCGAAGCCCCCCGTTGCCACGGAGCCGCCGCGATGTCAGCCGTTCCCTGTACTGGCGCTCGAAGGCGCGGACTCCCCACGGGGCATCCATCGCGGCCGCCCGCCGGGGCACAGGTCCCCCCCAGGTGTTCAGGACACAGGGGGCGATTGGTCGCTCCCGGCGGGTCGGCTCGATCCAGGAGAGTAGCTCGAACTCGGTCTTTCGGGCGCGCGCGGTCGGAAGCGCTTTGCTGCGCTACGCTCCGCGTCGCGCTCCCGACCGCGCGCTATTCGTCATGAACCTTGGAAACGGTACAGGGGGAGTTGTTGCGAGCGATCGACATCATGATCTCCTTCATGCCGGAATGGCGCGCTTCGGATCGAGCGCTACGCCTCGGCCGCTCGAGGGGCGATCTCGACGAGTTGGATCGCCTTTTCCGGGCAGGCGACGACGCACAGGCCGCAGGCGAGACAGCGGTCGGCGTGCGGCGTGTAGGCGGTGCGCATGCCGTGCACGCGCACGCGCACGCGACCGAGCCAGCCAAGAGCGCGATAGTCCTTCTCGTCGATCGGCCCCACTTCGAAGACACCGTAGGGACAGACCTCGACGCAATCGCCTTTGGCCTCACATTTCCCATGATTGACGATCGGCACGAATGCGCCGGGCGGAGCCTTGCATTCGGCGCCGGGGCGTCGTGGGTCGGCTGCCGCCCGCCGCACCTTGGCGGCGTTGGTCCTCTTGCTCGGGGCGCCGTCCGTCAAATCGGTCATGTCGATTGCCTTTCCTCATCATTTGCAGGAGCCGTCAGACCGACCATCCGGGCGCTGTCACTCCAAAGCCTACTCATGATTTCGTCGCGCTGCGCGAGGTCCGATGTGCGGGGCCAAGTGAAGCGCCGCTTGACGAGTGATGCGTAGAGCCGTCCGGGGGGCGGCGCGATGCGGCCGAGAGCCAGATCGGCAAGCATCTGTCCGGCTTGAGCGGGCTTGTTGATCCGGAACAGCGGCACGACGATGGGCCGCAACGTCCTGGTGAGCAGCCTTATGCCGAGGGGGGCCCTGCGTTGCAGGCCGGTTCCCAGAGTGAAGCCCGGATTGTAGGCGATGACGCTGAGGCGCTTGGCCTCGGCCGCCTTCGAAAGGCCGAGGGCGCGTGCGGTCAAAAGGTTGCACAGCTTGGAGGCGGAATAGGCCCGGAAGCCGTCCCGAAACGGCCTGGATCGGACGCCAGCTTCTCGCACCGGATGCGCGAGCCGTTCAGCATCGGCGTGGTCGGGTGGCGCGATTGGATTGAGCGCCGGATCATGCGTGTCACTGGTCGTGATCAGGACCGTCGCGGCTTCGGCCAACCGCGGCAAGAGAAGCCGCAGCAACAGATAGTGCGCCAGATGATTTACGGCGAAGGTCGTCTCGAAGCCGTCTTCGGTGCGCTCCGTGTCGTTTGGAAATTGCGTTGCGGCGTTGAGCACAAGGGCATCGATCGGGGTCTCGCCGAGGCGTTCGCTGACCGTTTGAGCGAACGCGCGAACGCTCGCCAGCCGCGCCAGATCCAAGGGCAGCGCATGCGCACCCGGAGGAGGCACGCCGCGCGCGCCGAGCCATAGCTGAACGTCGGGCATCCGGAGCATGTGCTCCGCGGCGACCCTGCCGATGCCCGACGTTGCTCCCGTCATGACGACTGTCGTCATGACGACCTCCGCGAGCGTGATGCTGCTTCGGGGGCGGCGCCCCAGCAGACGATCTTGACAGCGATGCGCATGCGGTCGAGATATTCGGCCGGCGTCGTCACCGAGCGCTTGAGCCCGCCCGACGTCGCCGAAAGGTTGGCGGCAAGGTCCCTGGCGGAGACCCCTGCCTCATTCCAGCGCGCGGCAATGCCCGCAGCGTCCAGCGCATCCGCCACCTCGGAGACCACCGCCTTCTCGACCTCGTCAAAAACAGGACCGACAAGCTCGATCATCGCCGCCATCAGTTCGCCGAGGTACGCGGCGCCGATCGCTTTGCCGTGCATTGCCGCAAAGGCTCCGAGCAGGCGCTCCTCGATATCGCGATCGTCGCGAGTGAGCGCTGCAGTGGCCTCCGTGCGCATCGCCTCGAGGGTGCGCGAGACCATGGCCTTGAACACGGCCTCCTTGGTCGGAAAGTAAAGATAAAGGGCCTGGCGCGAGATCCCGACGGTCCGCGCGATATCTTCCATCGTCGTCTTCTTGAAGCCGTACCGCAGGAAGATGCCAGTTGCCGCATCGATGATCGCGACCTGTCGTGCCGTTTCGGCGTCATTGCCCATGCTCATGCCCATCTTTCGGCTCGCGCATCGTCAGGTTCTTCAGCAGGTTCATCAGCGCCGGCTCGATTGCACGCCGCTCCATTAATCCCGCTCAATTCGGGATCGTCCGGCGTCACGGCCGAGCTGATAGGCGGATGTCCAAGCGTTCATGTCGTTTCAGCGTTGCCATCGATGCACAGAATGTGCTTGACAACATGACATAATATCGAAGATTGTCAAGTATGTCGTCGATCCGGCATGGTGGCCCGTAACTTCGCGTGCGGTTCGGCGCGGCTTTCAGGGCCGGTAGACCAAAACGCGCTTCGAGAGCGAGGAGGAATCTGTGCCATCCGAGGGATTTACGGTGGCCGATGTGCCCGATCAGTCAGGCAAATGCTTCATCGTCACAGGGGCCAATACGGGCATAGGCTTCGAAGTGGCGAGCGCGCTGGCGGCGCGGCGTGCGCGGGTGCTGCTCGCTTGCCGCGACGAAGCGAAGGCGAGAGCCGCGATGAGCCGGATTCGTCAAAAGACTTCGGGAGCCGAGCTCGCGCTCCTGCCGCTTGACCTAGCGGATCTGGCGAGTGTGCGACGGGCGGCCGAACTGGCCGCCAAGGAGCCACGTGTTGACGTGCTGATCAACAATGCCGGCGTGCAGGGGCCGATGCTGAAGCACACAGCGCAGGGCTTCGAGCAGACGTTCGGCGTCAATCACCTTGGCTGCTTCGCATTCACCGCGCTGGTGCTGCCCAAGCTCATGGAAACGCCAGGATCGCGCATCGTCGTCACGAGCAGCGGGCAGCACAAGGGCGCGAACATCGACTGGGAAGACCTTAACGCGCAGAAGAACTACAAATGGCTCCCGCGCTATGGCGCGAGCAAGCTCGCGAACCTGCTCTTCGTCTTCGAACTGGACCGACGGCTGAGGGCGGCAGGAGCGCCGGTCACGGCGGTGGCCTGCCATCCGGGTCTTGTCGGAACGAACCTCGCCCGCGACAGCTGGTGGGGCAACATGGCGATGTCCCTGATCGGCTTGCTATTCGCCAAGCCCGCCATGGGCGCCTGGGGCGCGCTGCACGCAGCGACCGGGCGAATAAAGCCCGGCGGTTACTACGGGCCGACGGGATTATCTGGGCTGCGAGGGCCTTCCGGTGAAGGTGTTTCCTCTGAGGAGGCGAGGAATCCGCAGCTCGCCAGGCGACTGTGGGATGTGTCCGTCAAGATGACCGGGATCGATCCTGGCTTGCCCTCCGTCGATGGCGCGTCCTGACTTAGGGATGGAAGGCGCCGCCGTCGACGCGAGACGGGTCAGATTAATCCAAGATTGTCGGTTCAATGACCAGAAGGATGAGATAATGCTGCAAATCGATCTTTACACCGAGATCACCTGTCCCTGGTGCATCATCGGGTATCATCGTCTCGATAAGGTCCTGGCGGAACGTTTCCCTGAGGTCGACGTGGATATCCGTCAGCACCCGGTCCTTTTGCTCCCCGATGCGCCAGCGGAGGGCCTCTACATTCCCGATCTTCTCCGCTCGCGCTATGGCGTGACAGATCCGAAGGCGTCGTTCGCCCGGCCTGAGGCGGAGGCGCGGGCGTCCGGCCTTGATCTCGACCTGAGCCGCCAACCCTGGACTTACAGGACGCAGGCGGCGCACGGGTTGATCCTTGCGGCGCGAGCGCGAGGTACGCAGCATCAGCTCGCTGTCGCGATCACCGATGCCCATTTTCTGAAAGCAAAGAACATCTCAGACGCCGATATCCTCGCAGACATCGCCGTGGCCTATGGGTTCGAACGCGAAGAAGCCCGCGCGATAGCGCTCGATCCAGAGCAACACCGACGTGTCGAGCGGGAGGCGACCCAATCGACGGCGGCCGGGGTCAGGTCAGTTCCTCACTTCGTCTTCGGCGGACGCATCGCCATCAACGGTGGACGCAGCGAAGACGAGATTGCATCGGCCATCCGTGAGGCTGCTGGAGTCGCCGCGTCTGGCTAGCAGGGATCGGGGCACCATCGCAGCAAAACGCCTAACGCAGCCGCGTCAGCGACGAGACGCTCGCCGATCGTCTGCTCGTTCCGGCCAGCGCGCTCCATGTGACGAGCGCGGCAGAGCTCCGCAAGCCGTTCAGCGCTTCGAGCGTCTGCGCATGCGGAACCGGCGTCAGGAAATTCGCTCGCGAGAACTTCACCGGACCCTCGACCTTGCCCTTACCCTTCCCCTTGCCGGGGCGGCCGAAACGGTCGGAAAACAGAAAATGGCTGACGAGCTAAAGCCGCTCATGCAGGCCATCGCCGGCTGAAGTATCGTGTCTCGTGCCGGCCCGTGGCCAATAGCCGGCAAATCGAAAAATCGCGTTTTCACACGGCCTCGGTCACAGTTCCTCCTTCGCCTTCGGGAACGGCCAAGGGGCGCCATAATCGGTCATTCGACCCCCTCCAAGCGAAGGTCCTCTTTCCTTGGAGTTTGTGGACGTTCGCGGCGGCGGGGCCTGGTCGGGACGCGCACTATCGATAAGTTGGCGACCGCGCGCGTAATCGGAAGCCCTCGGTGGAAGGCGAGTTATGGGCCCGATGAAGATCGCCAGGTCGACGCCGTCGCAGACTTCGACTTGGCAAACGAGTCCGAAGGCGTCGCACACATTGCCGCTCGGCATCGGCGGTCCGAGTCCAGGTGGCGAACCCGCGCGTCCGATCGACGTCTCGGGAACGCATGTCTCGAACATGTCGGTCACGTCGAAATCTGCTTCTGTAAACGCAATTTCGACGTCTGGATTGCTTTCTTTGGCAGTCGGCGGAATCGCTTTCATTGCATCGAAAGCCGCTGGCGAGAGCGGCGTGGTCGAGCGCCTCGTCGCCGGCGGATTCGACGATCTTGCGCTCGATCATACGGCCGTCGGCGCCGACGGTGAAAGTCAGGATCCCGGCGCCTTGACGCCGCTGCGACGTACCTGCCGCGGATAGCACATGTGCTTTTGAATTTCCGCGGGGCCGGCGGCTTCACCCTACCGACACTAAACTGTCACGAGATATGGGTAGTCGCAGGCGTCTCGCATCGGCTCGCTACGCGCGAGCCTATATTTCGGATATCCATGAGCTATCGAAGCCTCCTGCTGCGAACCGCGGCCCACCGCAAGGTCGTGCTCGCATCGGTCGCGCTGACGTTCATCGTCGCGCTTTTCGGCCGATACGCCGCGACGCCGTCGCATTCGGCAGCCGGCGTGAAGCAAGCGCCCGTCGTGCCGGTAAGCGTCGACAAAGTGTCGAGAGCCGACGTTCAATCGTTTCTCACGGCGCCCGGAACCGTGAAGCCCCTGAACTCGGCGACAATCCGCAGTCGGGTCGACGGCTTGTTGAAGAAGGTTCTGTTCGTCGAAGGCCAATTGGTCCACGCCGGCGACCTGCTGGCCGAAGTCGATCCCGACCCTTATGAGGCCGCCGTCGATCTCGCCGAAGCCGCGAAGGCGCGCGACGAGGCGCAGCTCGTGAATGCGAGGCGCGATCTCGGTCGCTATTCCCGTCTGACCGAGAGCGGCGCGATCAGCGCGCAGCAAAAGGACGCGACGAAGTCGCTCGTCGCGCAATATGAAGCCGCTGTGAAGGCCGATCAGGCCCAGATCGAGCTCGCGCAGATTCAGTTCCAGTATTGCAAGATCGTCGCGCCTTTCGACGGCCGGGTGGGGACGAAGATCGTCGATCCGGGCAATGTCGTTCGCGCCGGAGAAGCGACCGGCATCGTGACGATCAATCAGATCAAGCCGATCGCGATCGAATTCACCGTGCCCGCGGACGCGCTCCCGCAGCTGCGCGAGGCGCTCGGTCGAGGGGTTGTGCCGGTCATCGCCGAAGACACTGCGGGCAAGCTTCTCGCCCGTGGCGAGCTTGTGATGATCGACAATCAGATCAATCCGACGAGCGCGACTATTCGCCTCAAGGCCAATTTCGAAAACGCCGACGAATCGCTCTGGCCCGGTCTCTTCGTGAATGTGCGGCTTCCCCTTTCGACCTACAAATCTGCGCTGACGACAGCGGCGGGCGCGATACAGCTCGGCGCCGCCGGACATTTCGCCTATGTGGTCGGAACTGACAATATCGTCGAGAAGCGCGCGATCGCCGTCGGCTATTCCGACAGGTCGCTCGCCGTCGTCACGACGGGGCTGAACGAGCATGAAACGGTGGTGACCGAGGGGCACTATCGCATTCAGTCGGGAAGCCGCGTCCAATTCCTCGTGACAAAGCCGGAAGCAGGCGGCTGACGATGGCGTTCTCTACGGTTTTCATCACACGTCCGATCGCGACCACTCTGCTCATGCTCGGCCTGTCATTGATGGGGGTCGTGTCCTATGCGCTCCTTCCCATCGCCGGCGTTCCGCAAGTCGATATTCCGACGATAAAAGTCTCCGCGCAGCTCGCAGGCGCGAGCGCCGAGACGATGGCCACGGCCGTCACGGCGCCGCTCGAACGTCAGCTCAGCGTCGTGCCCGGGATGACGACGATGAGCTCGAGCTCCTCTCTCGGCCATACGGCGATCCAGGTCGAGTTTGATCTGTCGCGCAGTGTCGACGCGGCTGCGCAGGATGTGCAATCGGCGATCAATGCGGCGCTCGGCGATCTGCCGAAAAGCATGACGAACCCGCCCATCTATGAAAAGACCAATCCCGCGGACGCCTTGCTGATGTCCATCGCCGTCACCTCCGACGATCTTCCGATCATCAAGGTGGACGAATTCGCCGAGAATTATATCGCGCCCGCCGTATCCAGGATCATCGGCGTCGGCTTTGTCGATTACCATGGACAGCAAAAGCGCGCGATACGCATACAGCTCGATCCCAGAAAGCTCGCCGCCATCGGTCTCACGACGCAAGACGTGCGCGTCGCCGTCGGATCCGCTACCGTCAATACGCCAAAAGGCACGCTGGACGGGCCCAAGCGCTCCGTCACGCTCGATGCGACCGATCAGCTATTCTCGCCGGACGCCGTAGACGAGACGATAATCGCGTATCGAAGCGGCGCCCCCGTGCGCATCATTGATGTGGGACGCGCCGTCGATGGGGTCGAGGACGTTCGCGGCGCCGCCTGGCTTGGCGAAAGGCAGACGGTAATCATCGACGTCCACAAGCAGCCCGGTTTCAACGTCAACGAGACCGTGGAGCAGATCAGGCGCGCGCTGCCCGATATCGAAAGGCGACTGCCGCCATCTGTCCATCTTCAGATTTTGGGCGATCGGACTCGCACCATCCGAGCGTCGGTCGCTGATGTCCAGCTCACATTGTCAATCAGCGTCGCGCTCGTCGTACTCGTCGTGTTTCTGTTCCTGCGTCACGCCGCGGCGACGCTGATTCCGAGCGTCGCTATTCCCGTATCCTTATTGTGCACCTTCACCGCGATGTCCCTTTTCGGCTACACGCTCGACAATGTCTCGCTGATGGCCATGACCGTGACGATCGGCTTTATCATCGACGACGCCATCGTGATGGTCGAGAATATCATCCGGCACGTCGAGAGCGGAGAGTCTCCTCTCGACGCGGCGATCCGCGGAGCCTCGGAAATCGGCTTCACCATCGTATCGATGACTTTATCGTTGGTCGCGGTGTTCATTCCATTGCTGCTCATGGGTGGGCTGATCGGGCGGCTGTTCCGAGAATTCGCGATGACGGCCAGCATCGCGATCATTATGTCCGGCGTCGTATCGCTGACGCTGACGCCGACTATGTGTGCGATCGTGCTGCGCAGGAAGCCCATCGGGGGCACGCATCGACATTCATTTCTCGATCAGCTGGAGCGCGGATTTTCGAGAATGCAGAACGCCTATGCCGCCAGTCTCCGCTGGTCCTTGCGGGAACGCTCTCTCGTTATGGCGGCCTTCGCAGTGTCCATCATTCTCACCGCCTATCTCTACGCGATCGTTCCGAAGGGCTTTTTCCCGCAGCAGGACAATGGACTCATTTCCGCGAGCGCCGAAGCCGCGCAGGATATTTCCTACCCGAGCATGGTGGAGCACACTCAGTCGCTCGTAAAGCTCATCCTCGAAGACAAGGATGTTCGCAACGTCAGCTATTGGCTCGACAATACCAATAGCGCGCGCATCAATATCGACCTCGCGCCGCTCGAGGAGCGCGACAGCTCGACGACGGAGGTGATCGCCAGATTGCGCAAGAAGGCGCAAGCCGTTCCCGGCGTCGCGCTTTTCGGGCAGGCCCGACAAGACGTCCAAATCGGCGCGCGCGTATCGAAGACGCAATATCAATACACGCTCCAGGATCCGAATATCGGCGAGCTCTTTGAATGGGCGCCGAAAATTCTCGAAAAGCTGTCGGCTCTGCCTGAGCTTCAGGACGTGACCGGCGATTTACAGGCGAATGCGCCGCGAATGGTCCTCAAGATCGATCGTGACATATTGGGACGTCTCGGGATCACGCCGCAATCTCTGGACGACGCGCTCTATGACGCTTTCGGCCAGAGGCAGATCGCGACGATTTTCAGCCAGCTCGATCA
This sequence comes from Methylosinus sp. LW4, assembly GCF_000379125.1. Classification (NCBI taxonomy): domain Bacteria; kingdom Pseudomonadati; phylum Pseudomonadota; class Alphaproteobacteria; order Hyphomicrobiales; family Methylocystaceae; genus Methylosinus; species Methylosinus sp. LW4. Next base: position 764,978 of record NZ_KB900627.1, read on the forward strand.
ACATCATGTCGTGATGGAGGTGGAGCCGCGCTTTCAGGAGGACGTAAGCGCGCTCAGAGAACTCTACCTGCGTTCGCCGGTCTCCGGACAAATGATTCCTCTTTCTGTGCTCACAAAATTCGAGCCGTCCGTGTCGCCGCTGACGATCAATCATCAGGATCAGTTTCCCTCGGTTACGCTTTCTTTCAATCTCGCGCCGGGACATTCGCTCGGCGAGGCGCTCGACGCGATTCACGCGATGGAGCTTTCGACGCCGAAGCCCGCCGCGCTCACCGCGAGGTTTCAGGGTTCTGCGCAGGTGTTCCAGTCGTCGCTCGCGAGCCAGCCCTATCTGATCGCAGCCGCGATCATTTGCGTTTATCTCATTCTCGGGATGCTCTACGAGAGCTTTGTTCATCCGATTACGATCATTTCCACTCTTCCCTCGGCGGGAGCCGGCGCATTGGCGGCGCTGCTCATGCTCGGCTACGACTTTTCCCTGATCGCGTTGATCGGGGTCATTCTGCTGGTCGGGATCGTCAAGAAAAATGCGATCATGATGATCGATTTCGCGCTTCACGCCCAACGCATCGAGCATATGGCGCCGCGCGAGGCGATTTATGAAGCGAGCGTGAGACGCTTTCGGCCGATCATGATGACCACGCTGGCGGCTCTGCTTGGCGCTCTGCCATTGGCGCTCGGCTCGGGCGCCGGTTCGGAACTGCGTCGTCCTCTCGGCATCGCCATCGTGGGCGGATTGCTCATCTCCCAATTCTTGACTCTATACACGACGCCGATCATCTACCTCTATCTCGGCAACCTCTCGGAGCGGCTGTCTCCGCTTGTTGCACGCCTCCGTAACGTCGCTCGAACAGCTGCAGCCGAAAGGCCGGCGGCGGAATAGGTCGGTCGCTCTATGTGTTTCATAATAGTGTTATTCTGTAGTCACGTTCGCGCTGTTAGAGATTTTCCGTCGAAGTTCGTAACGAGCCGTAATGAGGCGCGCATCGGGCTCTTCGCGGAGGACAGCACTTGCGTCGCCTTTATGCATTCGCTCTGATATCGCTTCTCGGCACGGGCGCCATCGCCGAGGAGTCGAAATTTTTCGTTTCGGCGCATATCCCTGCCGGCGATGGCGGGTGGGACTTTGCTTCGGTCGATCAGCAGACGAATCGACTTTTCGTTGCGCGCTCCAACGGAGTGACTGCGATCGACCTCGCTACGAGAAACGTCACGGACCATCTGGTGGACGGCGCACGCGTGCATGGCGTTTTGCCTCTCGAAAGCTCCTCCTTCGCAATCAGCACGAACGGCAATAGCGCCAATGCGTTTCTGTTCGACAAGGCGAGCGGGAAGATCGAGTCCGTCTTTGCTACGGGACAAAATCCTGACGCACTTCTCCTCGAACCAAAGACGGGCTTTGCCGTGATCTTCAACGGGAAGAGCCATGACGCGACACTCATCGACGTCGATAAGAAGGCGGTTGTCGGGACGATCGTGCTGGATGGCAAGCCTGAAGTGGCTGCGGCGGACGGAACAGGTCGCGTCTTTGTCAATCTCGAGGACAAGAGCGTGATCGAGGTCGTCGATATCGTCGAACGCAAAGTGGTGGCGAGCTATGCGTTGCCGAACTGCGAAGCGCCGACAGGACTGGCCTTCGACGCGCCGATGGGCGCACTGATTTCTGCCTGCGATAACAATGTCGCGAAAGTCCTCGACGCCAAAACTGGGCGGGATCTCGCAACATTGAAAATCGGCAAGGGACCGGACGGCGTTCTCCTCGACACCAAACGACGTCGCGCATTCATTCCGGCAGGCGACGGAACTCTGACTGTTCTCTCGCTCGCTCCAACGATAACAGTCGTCGAAACCGTCCTGACGGCGAAGGGTGCGAAGACAGGCGCCGTGGATCCGGCGACCGGCGATGTCTATCTGCCGACCGCAAGTTTCGCGCCGCCGGAGAAGGAAGGGGCGCGTCCGCAGCCCGTTCCAGGAACCTTCAACATAGTAGTCGTCTCTTCCAGAAACTGAGGATCGCTTTCATGAAGCGCTCGTGCGAGCGATCAAGACGAGGGTAGAAGCCGGGGGCGCTACGACGCTCGGCTCGCGCAGCCAGGGTCGATTGTCGCAGCCCAACGTGCTTTGCTTCCGCCATTCGAAGAAGCGGCGAGCCAAACGAAGAATGCACTCGCCGTTTTGCTTGGCCGGTTGCCCGAGAGTCTGTCTCTGAAAAGGACGACTCTGAATGAGTTGAAGCAATCCAAATCGAGGGCTTTCGTAGCTTCTCGCATACGGGGTGCGACGCGACAGGAACTATGTCTATAGGCTCGCGTGGGCATGCCTCCGCCGAGAGCCGCCTGGCATTGATCCCGGTTTATGAGATGGCTGTCTCGGGCGTGGCGCGATGATAGCGTCTTTTTCAGATGCAAGCGGACGCTATCGCTGATCGCTGGCAACAATGAATATCTGGCGGCTCTCCGCACGAGCGTCAATCATAGGCTCTGGAAGCGAAGCGCCGGATCATCGGCGAGAGCCTCGAAGAGGGGTTTCGACGGCCAGATTGAGGTCGTGCTCGTCGAGGGTGGCCGAGGCGGCCGCCAGCAAAGGCGGCCGCCCATGCGCGATTCAGGCGCCTGTCGGTGGTTATTTGGTGATCGTGAACGCGTCGAGTTCGCGGCCCTCGGCGGTAACCTGTTGCAAATGCAGCGACTGCGCCTTCACGTCCACGATGGTCAGCGAGTGGACGTTGGAGACAAAAGTCTTGGTGAAAGGCTGCCAGGAATCGGGCGCGTCGTTCTGGTCGACGTCGTAGAGTTCCTTGCCACCCGCGCCGGTGACGACGTAGATCACGCCCTGAGGCTTCGTCTGCGTCTCTCCGTCAAAGTTCTTGTCGAGCGTCCAGCGGCCGTTGACGACTCGGCCGCGCACGCGCGTGCCGTCCTTGCCGCCCATCAGCAGTGTGCCGGCGCCGTTCTTCTGCACCTTGAAGGTCATCGGGAAGGTGCGCTGGTAGTTGTGCAGGTGCCCGCTCAGGACTAGGTCGACCTTGCCGGCTTCGAAGATAGGCGCCAGCAGTCGCATGTGCTGCTGTTCCAGGTGCTCGTTGGACGAATTGAAGCCCGGGTGATGGAAGGTGACGATGCGCCACGTCGCCTGCGTGGCGCTGGCCAGGTCGTGCGCTACCCAGGCCTGAAGTTCCTTGTTCGTCCAGTCGACGTAAGGGTTGGAATCAAGCACCGTCCAGTGTGTGTTGCCGTAGTCGAACGAATAGTTCGCCATGCGCGGGTAGGCGTCACCCGCCGCGGCCAGGAACTGGCGGCGGTTGGTCTCGTTGGCTGTCAGTTTGGGCACGATGGGGCCGCCTTCGGTGCCCGTCGGACCGTTCAGCGGTTGGTCCCAGAAAAAGTAGTAGGCCAGGCCGTCGGGGAAACGGTCGAGGTCGCGGTTGTCGATGTCGTGGTTGCCGGGCACCGTGAACATCGGCACCCGGCGCATCAGCGGCACGCCGCTGCCGCTTGGCTCGTCGGCGTTGTAAGTGGGCCAGAAGTTCTTGTCGTATTCCGAGACTAGGCCGTATTCGTAGACTATGTCGCCCGGCACCACCACCAGGTCGGGCTTGGACAGCCAGGCGCGCAGCGCCATCGCCTTCTGCTCGGCCGTGCCCGCGCCAACGTCACCAAAGGCGACGAAACGGTAGGTCTGCTCGGCGGCCTTGGGCGCCAGCGCTTTTGCGCTGAACACGGGGTGATCATTGCGCAGCAGGCGGTATTCGAACTCGCCGCCGGCCGGCAGGCCCGTGAGCGCGGCATTCAGCACCCAGCGCGGCGTCACGCCAGCCACGGCCACGCGCGTGCGCTGCGGTGCGCCGGCTCGCGTCCAAGCGGCGCTGGACGTGGGGCGCGTCTCCACGGCCCAGTCGGCGCTTTCGTCCGGCGTGTGCCAAAGCAGGTGCAGGGTGGTGGGACTGAGGTTGCGGCCGATCTGCAGATACGGCTTCACGACGAAGGCACTGGGCGCGAGAGGCTCGGCCTGTGCCCCGAGCGGCGGGGCGACGGCGGCGGCCAGCAGCAGCGGTAGTGCACGCAAGGACAGGTGCGCTTGTGCCGTAGCCGCGCACAGAGAAAGCGCGGCTAAGCGGCCGCGGACGAAGGGGGACATGCAAGGGATCCTGGCCATGGGGGGACGGACATCGGCCCCCGGGAGGTGTGCGGCCTTAGCAGGCGCGGGCGAAACTCTAGGACTTGACCGTGAAACCCGCGTGAACTTCGCGTGACGAGTTCGGTGGCATCCTGCCGAACTCCCGGACTCGTTGGCGTCGCTCACAAGCTAAGCGGCGCTTCGTCCAACGGCCGAGGCCTGAGCGAAACCAGGATCACGCTACGCGGCTCCAAGGACAGCGAGTGCAACGTCACCTTCGGCTGCATCCTCCGGGCGACACCAACGGCCGCTCGCCCCACTTCGCCTCCTTCTTCCCCCGGCCATCATCGGCGGCGCGGTCTTCGAGCCGAATACCGGGTGCGGCGCGAAGCGGACCGCGGTCAAAGGCTCGTGTGGCTCGGCTCGGGCCGAAAGGGACAAGTGCCTAGAGGATCGTGGCGATTTGTTCGGGTTGAATTATGTGAAAAAGGACCGGAGCCGATGATGCCTCGCTCCGGTCCCCGCCACCGGACTTATTTCGGCAAGTTTGAAAGGCCGAGCAAAGTGCGCGTTTCGGTTTTGGCTGCGGAGAGCTCTTTCAAATATTCCGGGTTCTGCTTCATGATCGCATGGACAGTATAAGCAATGAGTTTGCTCGCTTGCAGGTCGCTTTTGTAATGAAGGCCACATACCATTCGACTATGTCCGTAATCTTCGGCGCGGGCAATGATTTCGTCGCGCTTCTCGGGAACCATTTCCACGAGAGTCAGCCCAAGAAGCCAGCCCAGCAGTGTATGCCCACTGGGATAGGAGTCGGCCTTCGTCTTGGTTTTACAAATGGTCTTCAGCGTTTTGTCGACGTTGTAAGGATGCTCGCGATGAAAGTGCGCCTTCGCTACGCTGCCGTTCACCGCTTCATCGTTTCATCGTTTTCGATTTTCTTGCTCAACGCAGCGGTCAGAGGGAGATTTTCTGCCGAAAAGTTCTCTCCCAGAACTGTTTTGAACAGAAAAATGTGTTCATTTTCGTCATCCCATTGGGCGTGCGCCGCTTCCGCGGCAGTACGTGCGGCTTCGATTTTGTGGAGTTCCGCAAGTTCCTTCTGCTGCTTTTCTGAACCGTCGGCCGCTGGTGTCGAGAGAACCTCGACCGGCCGGGACTGTTCCGGCGAAACGAAAATCGGATCTTTTGCGAACGCCGGAGTCATGTATAGCGTCGAGAGGAGAAAAGCGATGAGAGTTTTGTTCAACTGAAGACCCCTGTCGGTCGAGATGGATAGTGCGTTTTGAACGCCTCGAACCGTTGGCTCTTCGGTATGACGAGCTTATGAATTCGCTACTTAAAACTAGCGTTAGGCCGAGGCACTCGACGAGGGCGAGACGCCTTTCTGAGACGGCGATGCATGTAGTGATCGTCGACAGACGATCTTCAATGTCCATTCCCTCGAAGGCCTGATCGCAGGCGCACCCAGAGGGCGAATGTCCACTGACGGCGTAACCGGTCGTTGGCCAATCTGGAGGACCGGGTCTTCGTTGGGTCATAGTTCCTCCTTCGCCGTCCCGAAAAGCTAAGTAGCGCCGGAAAATGGAACTTCGGCGCACGGGACCGTAGGTCCGGTTCCTGGACGCGCGGGTGTCGATTTCCGTCGAGATTTGACCCAGGATTTCCATTGAGAATTGACCCGGGTTGAAGATGGCTTGCGGGTCAGTCGGTCGTCAAGTTTTGGTCTTCTCCTTTGCAGGTTTGTCCGCCGTCGCCGAGCTGTCCTTGAACCGGAAGCTGTCGTTCCCGGTTTCGAGGATGTGGCAGCGGTGAGTGAGGCGATCGAGCAGAGCCGTCGTCATCTTGGCGTCCCCGAAGACGGCGGCCCATTCGCCGAAGCTCAGATTCGTCGTGATGATGACGCTGGTCCGCTCGTAGAGCTTGCTCAGCAGATGGAACAGCAGCGCCCCGCCGGAGCCGCTGAACGGCAGGTAGCCGAGCTCATCGAGGATGACGAGATCGGAATGAACGAGCCGCGCCGCGACTTGGCCCGACTTGCCTTGGTGCTTTTCAGTTTCGAGCGCGTTGACGAGCTCGACGGTGGAGAAGAACCGCACGCGCTTTCTGTGATGCTGGATCGCCTGGACGCCGATTGCTGTCGCCAGATGCGTCTTGCCCGTGCCAGGTCCCCCGACCAGGACGGCGTTATGCGCATCTTCGAGGAACTCGCAGCGATGAAGCTGGCGCGCGAGCGCCTCGTTGACCTCACTGCTGGCGAAGTCGAAGCCGGCGAGATCGCGATAGTTCGGGAACCGCGCGGATTTGAGCTGGTAGGCGATCGATCTCACCTCCCGGTCGGCGGTTTCCGCCTTCAAGAGTTGCGACAGGATCGGCAGCGCCGCCTCGAAGGCCGGGGAGCCTTGCTCGGTCAGCTCGCTGACGGCTTGCGCCATGCCGTGCATTTTGAGACTGCGCAGCATGATGACGATGGCGCCGGCGGCAGGATTATGACGCATGGCGCGCCTCCCGACCTTTGCGCAGCGCGTCGTANCGCTCGACATTGGCCTGCGGCTCGGTGGTGAGCGTCAGCGCATTGGGCGGCTTCACGGGCGGCGCGTCGACCGGCTTGCCGTCCACCAGGCGATGCAACAGGTTCAAGATGTGCGTCTTGGTCGGCGCGCCGGCCGCCAACGCCAGTTCGACGGCGGTCAGCACGGCCTGCTCGTCGTGCTGTAGGACCAGAGCCAAAATCTCGACCATCTCACGGTCGCCGCCCGGCTTCTCGAGCATGCGCTGTTGCAGCGTCCGTAAGGCGACCGGCAGTTCGGCGAAGGGCGCGCCGTTGCGCAGCGCGCCCGGCTTGCGCTGGATGACGGAGAGATAATGCCGCCAGTCGTAGACCGTCACGCTCTTGTCGTTATGCGAACGGGCGAAGACGCGGGCGTGCTCGCACACGATCTGCCCCTCGGCGGCGACGACGACGCGCTCGGGGTAGACCCGCACGCTGACGGGGCGATTGGCGAACGAGGCCGGCACGCTGTAGCGATTGCGCTCCAGATGGATCAGGCACGTCGGCGTGACCCGCTTGGTGTGTTCGACGAAGCCGTCGAATGGCCGCGGAGGCTGCATCAGCTGCGGAACCTCCTCGCGCCAAGCGTCCGCGATCGTCCCCGGCTGCGCGCTGTGCGGAATCTCGGCCCACAGCTCGCGGCATCGCGCCTCCAGCCAGTCGTTGAGCGCCGCCAGCGACGGAAAGCTCGGGATCGGCTGCCAGAGGCGGTGACGAGCGTCCTGAACGTTCTTCTCGATTTGCCCCTTTTCCCAGCCGGAGGCCGGATTGCAGAATGCGGCCTCGAACAGGAAATGGCTGACCATGGCGGCGAAGCGGGCGTTGACCTGGCGCTCTTTGCCGCGCCCGACCTTGTCGATCGCCGTGCTCATATTGTCGTAAATGCCTCGCCGGGGCACGCCGCCCAGCACGCGGAAGGCGTGATTGTGAGCGTCGAACAGCATCTCATGCGTCTGTTGCGGGTAGGCGCGGAGGAAGAACGCGCGGCTGTAGGAGAGCTTGAACTGGGCGACCTGCAACTTCGTCCGCTCGCCCGCGATGATCGCCCAATCCTCCGACCAGTCGAACTGGAACGCCTCGCCGGGTAGAAACGTCAGCGGCACGAACGCGCCGCGCCCGCAGGTCTGCTGCTCCCGATGCCGCGCCGCCCTCCACTCCCGCGCGAAGGCCGCCACGCGATTGTAGGAGCCGTCGTAGCCGAGGGCGACCAGATCCGCGTGCAACTGTTTGACCGTCCGCTTCTGCTTGCGCGACTTTGCGGCCTCGTGACGCAGCATGTGCGCCAGCTTGTCGGCGAACGGGTCGAGCCGGCTCGGTCGATCGGGCGTGGCGAACCGCGGCTCGACGCTGTCCGAGCGCAGGTATTTGCGCACGGTATTGCGCGACAGCCCCGTGCGTCGCGCGATCTCTCGGATCGAGAACTCCTGCCGATATCGCCAGCGTCGGATGACGCTCAATAACTCCATGTCGATCACTCCCAGGTCCCCCGCGACGGTCGAGGGGGAAAGGTTCGAACATGGGTCAGTTCTCGGTGGAAAAACCCGTGCTGCCTGGGTCAGCTCTCAGTGGAAATCAACACTCTTCGCGCGAGACGAGCCGCTCCAGCTCCTCGCCGAGGTCCTCCCAGCCCTCGGAGAAAGTCTCGCCGGCGCGGCGAAACATCCTGTCGGCGAGGTCGCGCGCGCCGAAGCCGACGAAGCGGCTCAGAGCCTCCTGTTCGTCCGGCGTGGCGTTGCGCATATCGGCCTCGATTTCCAGGGCGAGCCGAATGGCGGCGATATTGTCGGCGGCGCGGGCCTTCCAGCCATGCGCGAGCGCGCGGTCTCCGCGCAGCACGAAATCCTGCGCGGGAATCGCCGGCGCCGCGGCGGCGACGGGCGCTTCGTCCTCTTCGGGGAGAACGGGCGGCGCGCTGAAACTTCCGCCGTCGAGCGTCAATCCGCCGGAGAGGCTGGTCGAGTCGAACAGAGAGAGCGTCAATTGATTGCTGTCCTTGGCCATGGAACGAATCCTTTCGGCGAGCATGAAAAAGCCCGGCGCGCGATGGGCGGCCGGGCGTGGGCGGTGGGAGGATTTCGAGGAGGCAGGTTCGGGACGTGGCGGCCGGTCGCTCACCAGGGTCCGAAGGCGGCTTCGATGGCGAAGCGTTCGCGTCGATCGATGAGGTCCAGGGCGCGGATGTGAAGGGCGGAGCCCGCACGCGCCCGCGCGACGACATGCGCCCAAGCCTCCCGGTCGTCGCGGAATATCGGGGGGGCGTCTTGCGGATTATCGAACTTCTGCAGCTCGATATGCGGCGCGCCGTCTTTATAGCTGCCGCGATGGGATATGACCCACCCATCACGGCGCGCGGCGTCGTGGTCGAAGGCGTCGAGGCCGAACGCCGCGCCGGTGGCGGCGTCGCGATTTTCGGATTCAGTCGTGCTGAACTGTTGCATCGGAGTCTCCTCTCGATCTTCTTCTCGAAGACCCCGATCCCGCACCGAGGACGAACGGCTGGGGCAAAGGCGGCGCCTCGTGCGCCGGGATCGATCCGGCCCAGCGAAGCGGCCGGAGCGTCCCACCCTTTGCGGCGGCCGTTCGTTCGCGGTAACGGCTTCCTTTTCTCGTTCCTCCTTTTCTTTTTTCTTCTTTTCGAGCCTATGATTTGCGCAGGCTCACGAATGGTGCCGGACGACGCGAGCCGCAGGCGTCATGTCGCGCGCGATACGATCCGAGAGCCAGCGTCGACAGTCGATTCTGTCGACGACGCGCTGCTCGCCGAGATCGAGCAGGCTGGCCGCGCCGCCGAATGCGTCGAATGAGGGGAACGCGCAGCCCTGACTCCAGTGGAAGCCCCATAGGCCCGTCAATCCAAACGTCCTCGCGCAGCGCTGAACGAAAGCGATCACTTGCTCGGGATCGCCGTCTTCTCCGGAGACGATGCGAAGACTTCCTCGATCGAGGTCGCAGGCTTTCACTGTGAAGCAGATGCGCTCGTATCTGGCATCGAGCTCCTCGGCATATCGCTCATAGAGAGCGAGAGCCGATGGCAGAAACTCGGTGCGGCCGAGTGGAAGAACGCAGGAAAAATGGGTGTAGGACCGGGACATGCGATGTCTCCTCTGGCAAGAAGCAATTTGTGAAAGAAGGGAAGTCGAGAACTGCGGAATTCAGCCGGGACCGGCGGCGTCACCGAAGGCGCCGGCGGGCAGACGCCAGCGCTCGGTGGATGTGCGTATCGGCGGCGACCAATGCTCGGACATGGCGAGCTGGACCAGGTCTGACCGAGCGAGCGCGGCAGGATAAGGTCTGCCGCGATCGGCGACGGCATGGATCGAAGTGTCGCGTTTGACGGTGCAGCCGAAGCGGCGTTCGTATTCGGCGATCGTCTCGAAGCGTTCCGGCGCCATCCATCTGATCGTCGCCAACTGATCGGGCGACGCGAAGATGCAATGCATGCAGGAGACGCGGCTGAAGCCGAGCTGATAGGCAACGTGCGGAATAACGCCGTGACGCCGGAACAGATCCCAGACTTGTCGTTCCTCCAAGCCATGGATCGGACGCCAATGGTCGACATGACGAGGCCGGCGCGGACCGCCGCGTGTGTCGGTGCGATGGGGCTCAAACGTCAGATAGCGAGCCCTCGCTGGGCTCTCCTCGGCGCGTTCCCCGGTGACGACGAGCGTGCGCTTGCCGAGAAAGCGGGGCGAATTGCAGATCATGCTTCGCATCACGTCGATTTTCGCGACGGGGCTACACCAGCGTAGCCGCAAGTCTCCCGTCACCTGCGGAAACCGCAGACGCATGCCGGGAACGCCGCGACCGCCGACCGTCGCGATCTTCCCTTCTGGCGTCTCGAACATCACCGACGCGGTGGGCTCGCGATCACGCAACATCTCGCGGCGCAGGCCACCGTCGCGCCATGAGAAGTAGAGCGGAACGTCGAAGGACTCGGCGATCGCTCGGCAATAGCCTGCGGTGATCGGCCAATCGAACGTCGGCGGCCCGCGACCGTCGACGTCGTGATGATGCAGCTCGATCCGGGTGGGATCGACGCTTTCATCGATGAGATGAAGGAGCGTTCCTACGGAATCTTTGCCTCCAGATAACGCAATCAATTTGTAGTCGTAGCTGCTGAGATCAGGAATAATGGAGGATTCGGGGCGAGAACGAGCATGCGGAGGCTCGCCGCCTGCGGGGCTCGTCGATATGGCGCGTGTCATGCCGATCACGCGGCCTCGACGAGGGGCGCGTCGCTAGCGGCGGCGTCCTGTCCATCCGAGTCGCTTTGGCTTTCAGCGAAGTCCGGGTGAAAGGCGAGGCAGAAATCTGCCGCCTTCTGCGCCGCGGCGGCCGCGCGAAAGATTTCACGCTTGTCACTCTTCAAGCGATCGACCCACGATGATAGATAGCTCGCATGGTTCTCGATGTCCGTGGGCAGTCCGAGCTCGGAATTGACGAGACAACTCGCTATGTCCGCCACGAGCTCTTCTCGTGAATAACTCGCGGAACCGAAGCGCCCACTGAGATCGCGGTTCAGACGGCTCGCGGCTCCTGTCCAGTGGGCGAGTTCATGATTCTGAACGGAAGCGAGCGCTTCTGGAGAAGTGAAGGCGCGTTCAGGCGGTAGCTGAATGTGGTCAGTGGACGGACTATAGAAGGCCCGGTCGCCGCCGATGCGAACGACGGCGCCGCTGTTGCGCAGGATGATGTCAGCGGCATCGAACCGTCGCCACGGCGCTTCCTCGATCGTCGGCGCCACGAACTCAGGGATGCCGTCGATCTGCGAACCATTGAAAACCGTGGAGGCGCGAAGCAGCGGAATGTTACGCACGTGCTCCTCGCCATCCGCAGGCGCGTCGCGATCTCCGACCTGGAGGCTTTTGTAGAAGTAAATGGTCGTTCCCTTCTCGCCACCCCGCACTTGCCAGCCTCGTTCCTTAGCCTGCTTATAGCTGCAAAAGCGAGGATCGCCGCTCGCGAAGGAAAATTGAGACATGCCTAGCAAGAGCACGTTGATCCCGCGATAGCGCCGTCCAGTCTTGGCGTTGATTGGCGAGAGCGGTCCGGCCGCCTTGTCGGGATTCCACGGGCGACGCCAGGGGGCGACGCCCTGCTCTAGCACCGCGACGATGCGATCGGTCACTTCCCGATAGTGATCGCGGCGCGCAGACGCGCGGGATCCGTTCTTCTCGAATCGGCTCATTTTGTTCGTCCTTTCCATTCTGGTCTCGGAACGAACTTCGACGCCCCGCATCACGGCCGCCGGGGCAAGGGCGGGCCTCGGCCCGGGCGCTCGCGCCGAACCCTTGCGGCGGCGGACGGGCATGCGGGAACGACGCTTCCCGCTATTCGGTCTCGCTTTCGCTTCGGCTGTCGGAATTATTTCGACGCGTCGATTATTGCGTGGGCGAGGAAGCTCGGCTGGGCGACGAGAAGTCCTTTCGGCGCGCATCCAAGGAAAAGTTGCTAAAAGCGCTTGCGCCGGTGTCGTGGAGCGGCCAATAGTTGCGAAATCTTATTCGTCATGAACTGCGAGGAAAATTCGAATGACAGCTCACGAGGCGGAACCCTCTCGCTCGACCACTCTCGCGGCCGAGGTCGTCGCCGCCTTCGTCGCCAATAATTCTCTGCCGATTGGTGACCTGCCGTCGCTGATCCATGCTGTGCGCGGGGCGCTGGAAAATCTCGGCAAAGCGCCCATCGATGCAACGACGCCGCTGGCGAAACGAGAGCCGGCTGTTTCGATCCGCAAGTCGATCACGCCGGATTTCATCATATGTCTCGAAGATGGAAAGAGCTTCAGATCGCTGCGGCGCCATTTGAGGCTGCTCGGAATGAGTCCGGAGGAGTATCGGGCAAAGTGGAATCTTCCGTCGGACTATCCGATGGTGGCGCCAAATTATGCGGCGCAGCGATCAGAAATGGCAAAGAAGATCGGGCTCGGTCAGCTTCGCGAGAAGGCCGCGCCGCGCCAGAAAGCCGTCGCCGTCGCGCCGGTAAAGCGTGGACGCCCAGCCAAGAAGACGGAGGTGTAATCAGCGACTACCCCGCCATCGGCGGCGCTCGTCGTGGAGGCGATAAGCTTCGCACGCCCACGGCGCGGACTCATTTAAGGCGCGAGCCGCCTCTGAATTCGGAAACGACGTGGCGGATGCACTTGGTCCGCCCGGGAAACCTTGAATACCAAGCCACCGTCAGGGTCAGGATCGACGATGATCCTGAGATCCTAATCGGCGGCCGGCGTGTCGAAGCGTCGATAGTGCGAACCCTTGAACGCTCTGATCGTCGGACGCACAGCTACCGTCGTTATCGGCCCGAAAAGTTCGCCTTCGCGGCCTTGAGCGCGCGCTCGTTCGCAGCACGCGTGAGCAGCTCGATCGCGTCGCGCGCATTGCAGCTTTCGATGGCCGACGCTTCGGCGCGCATGCCGGACCCGATCAAGTCGAGCAGGAAGCGTGCTCGCCATGTCGATCTCCGTCACCCGAGCCGAATATCCCATTCTGCGAAACGGAGATTTGTTCTAAGAATATTTTGAATGTCGCGCCGCCGCCGGGCGTTTCTGCGACTGTTATTTCGCCGAGATGAGCATCGAGCAACTCCTTGACGATCGCGAGACCGAGGCCCGTGCCTTCGGCCGTCTCCGTCTTTCGCCAAAACGGTTCGAATATGACCTCACGATCGCGCGCCTCGACGCCGTGACCATGATCCGCGACCTCTATAAGCGCGCCGGGCCGGACAGCGACGAGAATTGTTCCCCCGCGCGGCTCCATCCGCAAGGCGTTATCGATCAAATTCGCGATCACGGATTCGAGCGCCCGACGATCCCCTCGCACGAAGACGGGGCCGGTCGGACGATCGAACTCGATGCGCCGACCATTCTCGATCACCAGCGGCATGTAGTCGGCCACCATCGCGAGGGCGAGATGCACGACGTCGATAACCTCCATCTCGGCGTGGGCATTTTCATTCGATTTGGCGAGAACCAGAAGCTGTTCGACGATGGTTCGCATGCGGCGCAGATTTCGGCGCAGATCCTCACGAAAATCGAGCTCGGACGGATTGTCGACGCGCGCGCGCAAAATCGAGATCGGCGTGCGCAGCTCATGCGCGGCGTTCGCCGCGAAGCGGCGCTGCCTCGCGACTCCCGCATCGAGGCGCGCCAAGGCGCCATTGACGGATGTGACGAGGGGCAATATCTCCGCCGGGGTTCCGTCCTCGGGAATGCGTTGGGCGAGCGATCCGAGATCGATACGCGCCGCCGCCGACGCCGCTCGGCGTATCGGAGCCAATTCATGCCGCACGACGATCCATGCGATCAGAACCGACAGCGCCACGCCCGGCATGTCCACCAGGAGATTGGGGAACGACAGATACATGCGCAGCCAGTCGCGCACGACATAATAGATGTCGTGCCAGTGGAATGCGTAATTACATGCGATCGTCGCGACGGCGCCGGCCGGCGGCTTCTGCTTGCGAGAGATGCAATGACGTAGATCGCGCCCGCTGGTCTTGATACCGAATTGCGCCCAATCCAACCGAATATCGTCGTGACGCCGAAGAGTCGAGACGATGTCCTCCGACGAGCCCGGAACCGGCCGCCCGGTGACGACATCGAAAGCCGCGAACAGAAAGCCGGGATTATTCGCTGCATAGTCCACGAGCTCACTCGTCGGCCGCAGGACGAGATCGCCGTCGATCCGCTCGACCGAGTCGAACAAGAGCCGGTAGACGCGCTCCGCCGCCCAATCGTCCAGAGTGATCTCGCCGTCGCCGAGATTGAAGATCGCATAGAGCGGCATGATGAGAAGCGCCGTCCCGATGAAAGCGATGATCTGCGCGGCGATCAGATAGCCGATCAGTCGCAGCGACAGCGAGGGATGGCGAATCACGGCGTCGAAATCGTCATAAGATACCCGACTCCCCGCGCCGAATGGATATCGACGCCCGCGTCGAGCTCGGCGAGCCGCCGACGCAGGCGGGAGACGAGGACATTGAGCGTGTTCCAATGCACGTCTTCGGAAAAACCGAACACTTCCGTCATCAAGGTGTCGCGGAGCACGACCCGACCCGCCTGCCGCACCAGCGCCTCCAGCAGGGCGAGCTCGCGCTGATGCAAGAGCACCGGCATTCCGTGCACCGTGACCTCGAGACTTCCGAGATCGAAGGAGAGAAACCCGAGCGCCACAGGCGGCGCGCGCTCACAGCCGGGACGTCTGAGGCTCGCGCGGATGCGCGCGATCAACTCGTCCGGCTCGAAAGGCTTTGTGAGATAGTCGTCGGCTCCCGCCTCGAGACCTGAGACTTTCTCGCAGGTGGCGTCGAGAGCTGTCACCATCAATATGCGAATGCCCGGTCGGGCGTGACGGATCGCGGGGATCAACGAAATTCCTTCGCCGTCCGGAAGCTTGCGATCGAGCAGCATCAACGAGTAGTTCTGCGTCTCGACCGCCTCGACCGCTTCGCTCGCGCAGGCGACGCGATCGGCCACGAAACCGCATCGCCCGAGCTGCTCCGCGATCTCTCGGGCGAGCTCCGCATGATCCTCGACGATTAGAATACGCATGAAGACAAGCTCGGCCTCGCTCGAAGAGGGAACGCCGCCACAACGTCTCCATGTCTCCGAGAGCTGTGCCATTTTTACAACGCATCGGGACTTTGGCAACCCTGAAGCGTGAAAGCCCCCGAAAACTCGGTCGCGATTATGCCCATGTAAGGTTGCCCCATTAAGCACGGGAGCGACGGTGCCGCTCCAGTCGCGAGCGTCGCCGCTTCGAGACGGTCCCGCCTATGACGACGACGCCCTCGCCCCCGCTGCACAGGCCGAAGATACGATCGGCCGTCGCATTGCTGTGCGTGCTTCTATTGCAAGCGATCGTCTCGCTGTCGCATTCGATGATCGCCTGTCCGGCCGACGCTTCGCGGATCGAAATGCGATGCGGCCGGGATCGGATCGCCGCGGGCCATCCGACGAAGCAGGTCGGCGCCTTCGACTGCAAGACCTGCGTTCTCGTCGAATGCGGCTCGTGGTCTAGCGACGCGCCGCAGTGGAGCGTGACCCTCGACGCTTCACAGAGGTATGACTTTCGCGCGCCATGGCGCGCCGCCGACGAAGGGCTCACCACACGCGGCGTCCACAAGAAGGCCTGGTCCTCCAGAGCGCCTCCGCTTCTCTCCTGACCGAACGATGCGGCGTCCCGCCGCGCTCGAATCCCTTCGGATCGCGTCGGCTCACAGCCACGCCAGGAGAATTTCATAATGCTTCGCTTCATGCTGTTGCGCGGCGCGTCGGCCGGCGCGCTCACCCTAGGGCTCGCCTCTGCGGCCTTCGCTCAAGAGGCTCTGCCGACCATCGAGATCGGCCACGCCGCGCCGACCCGCGCCGACGCCCCATCGATCGTTTCGCTCACGCGTCCCGCGCCGGAGAACAATGACACCTACCATCCGGAGACCGCGACGACGGCGCTCAAGACCAACACGCCAATCATGGACACGCCGGCCTCGGTCCAAGTCGTCCCGCGCGCCGTGCTCAACGACCAGAAGATCGTCACGGTCGGCGATGCGGTCAACAACATCAGCGGCGTCATCGCCCCGGATGTGCGGCAGACCGGCGACCCGACCTTCTGGATCCGCGGATTTTTGACCTACGATTATTATCTCGACGGCATTCGCATCCACACGATCGACACCGGCTCGCGCCAAAATCTCGCCAATGTCGACCGCATCGAAGTCCTCAAAGGGCCGGCCTCCATTCTTTTCGGCCGCGCCGAGCCTGGGGGAGTCGTCAATGTCGTGACCAAACGTCCCTTGGAGACGCCCTATTACGCCATCGGCCAGGAGCTCGCATCCTATGGCGAGACGCGCACGACACTCGACGCCACTGGGCCCCTCACGCTAGACAAGAACCTGCTCTATCGATTCAATCTCGCCTATGAGAACACCCATGACTTCTGGAGGTTCTCCGACGGTCGAAATTTTTCGATCGCGCCGAAGCTCCTATGGAAGCCGGACCAGCAGACGGAAGTCGAGCTGTCATTGCAATATAGCCGCGCTGCGACAGCGACCGCGGCCTGGTCTCCGGCCTTCACCACGCTCGACGCCAATCCACTCGGCGCCATCGCATTCGGGGCGCGTCCGCTGTCGTTCCGCCCTGTGACGGAGAGCCTCAATCAACCCTGGCAGCGCGGCAAGCAGGATGAAATCCAGATCGGATTGACCTTTTCCCACGATCTCAACGAGAATTGGAACCTCAAGCAGCGATTTTTCGCTCAGGTCGTCAACCAATTCAACTTCAACGGAGGGTCTTTCGGCTGGGATCCGGTCACGCCGTTCCAGCTCGACAATTACGCCTATCTCCTCCCGGTCTTCGAGCAGCACAATTATTACGGCAATATCGACCTCACAGGTAAGGTCGATCTCGCAGGCGCGAGCCACACTCTGCTCATCGGCGCCGATTATCAGCGATTCGACTCGAGCGGCTTCAATTTCATCACCTTCGACGGCGTGCCGAACATCAATATTCTCGCGCCCACCTATCTCAAGATCTTGCCCACCGCCTTCGATCCGATGTCGCGCTCGGATTTCGCCACGCATCTCGACTGGTGGGGGATCTATGTTCAGGACCAGGTCGAGCTGCCTTTCGGCTTCCATTTGCTGGCGGGAATGCGGCACGATCACGCGATCGATTATGACGAAATCGGCAAGAAGGTCTCGAGCAACGCTCAACGGGTCACGCCGCGCTTCGGACTTTTGTGGCGGCCGATCCGGGAGGTCAGCCTCTATGGCAGCTATCTCACCAATTTCGGCGCCGCCAATGGCGATACGCGTCGGCCACTGCCGCCGGAGACCGCGCAACAATGGGAAGTCGGCGCCAAAGCCGAATTGTTGAGCGGGAAATTGACTGCGACCCTCGCCTATTACGACCTCGCAAAACAGCATCTGGCGACGCCCGACCCCGATCCGGCGCTGGCGGCACAAGGCTATTTCAAAGCGATCGGCGAAGTGCGCAATCGCGGCGTCGAGCTCGACGTCGCGGGCGAGGTGACGCCCGGCCTCAAGGTCATCGGCGGCTATTCCTATATCGCCTCGATGATCGTCAACGACGGCTATTGCGTCGACCCATTCAACAACCCGAACGGGTCTTGCGTGTACGACGGCTCAGGAAACCTGCTCAGCGTCACCGGCGCCAAGGGCAAGCGATTGGGCGGCGTGCCCCGCCACGCCGGCAGCCTGTGGGCCACTTATGAATTCCAAGACGCGACGTTCCGCGGCCTCAAGCTGGGGGCGGGCGCTATCGCGCGCAGCCTCGCTTCGGGCGACAACTTCAACGATTTCCAAATCCCCGGCTACGCCACCGTCGCGCTGATGGCCGGCTATGAGACGAAGATTCTCGACAAGCGCACGACGTTCCAGATCAATGTCAACAATCTCCTCGACACGCGCTACTACCAGCAAGGCTATGCGTCCAATTTCTCCGTCACCACAGGCGCGCCGCGCAGCTTCCGCGGCTCGATGAAAGTCGAGTTCTAACGCATGATTCGCCGCGCCTTCGTCGTCGTTCACCGGTGGGTCGGGCTGCTGCTCGCGGGCTTCCTCCTTCTGGAGGGGCTCACGGGCGCACTGCTTGCCTTCAATGACGACCTCGAGCGACTGATCAGCCCGCAGCTCTATGCCGAGCTGCGCCCGGATCAGCGGCTCGACCTCTCGACGATCGCCGAGCGCGTCGAAGCGGCCGCGCCCGACGCGCGACTGGCCTATATGTTCGCTTACGACCGCCAGATCGTCGCGCGCTGCATCCCTCGGAAAAGCGCCGAGACCGGCGTCCCACTCGCGATCGGCTTCACCCATATGTTCCTCGATCCATGGACCGGCGAGGAGCTCGGGCGACGCCGCAATGGCGATCTCTCCCAGGGTCCGATCAATCTCATGTCCTTCGTCTATGAGCTGCATATGCAGCTCGCTCTCGGCCCCTGGGGCGCATTCTGCCTCGGCGTCGTCGCGCTGGTGTGGACGCTCGACTGCTTCTACGCCCTTTATCTGACGTTGCCGCAGACGACGAGCACGTTCTGGCGACGGTGGAAGTCCTCCTGGCTCGTCAAATGGAGAGCCGGCGCATTTCGCCTCAATTTCGATCTGCATCGGGCGGGCGGCCTGTGGTTTTGGCCGCTGTTCGTCGTCTTCGCCTGGTCCGGGGTCATGTTCGATTGGCTGACGGCCTATGAGGCAGTCACGAGAGCCGTTCTTCCTTTTCGGGGATTCGAGGAGGAAATCCGGACCATCGACGCCCGTCCGAAGGAGGCGCCGCGGCTCGGATGGCGCGCCGCCTTGGTCGCGGCAGACCGTGGAATGAAGGATGTCGCGCAAGCGCGCGGCGCGACGCTCGGCGCGCCGTTCATGTTCGGTTATATCGAGGATTTCGGCGCCTACACCTACGGAGCCAAAAGCGATCTCGACATTCAGCGACGCAATGCAATCGCCGGCGTCTGGGTCGACGGCGATACGGGAGCCGTCGTCACCGTCTTTCCCCCGATCGACGAGCCGATCGGCAACACGCTGTCGAATTGGCTGCGCGCATTGCACTTCGGCGACCTCGGCGGCTCCCTCCTTTATCGGATCGTCGTCTGCCTCTGCGGCGTCGTGGTCGCGATCGTTTCGACGACCGGCGTCTACATCTGGTGGAGGAAGCGCCGGGCGCGGACGCGTCACGTCCAGGCAAAAGCCCTGCAGTCGACATGACCACGGCGATCGAGCGCGGCATTTTCGCGAGCCGATGCGAGCAATGACCTTTTTCGCGCGCATTCGCCGACGGCGCGGCTGGATCATTCTAGGGCTGACAATCCCGGCCCTGTTGATCTGGCGCCTTCTCGCGTCCGAGCCGCCCATTCGCTACGAAACGGCGCGGGCCATCCGGCAAGACATAGAGAATTTCGTTCTGGCGACCGGGACTTTGCAGGCCATCCGGCAGGTCGACGTCGGAACGCGCGTGACCGGTCAATTGAAATCGTTGAAGGTCGGGCTCGGCGAGCACGTCCACGAAGGCCAATTGCTCGCCGAGATCGACCCCGTCTTGCCGGCGAGCGAGCTGCGAGCCGCGCGGGCGAGCCTCGCCAATCTCGAAGCGCAACGGACCTCGGCAATCTCCAATGCGCGCCGCTCGGAGCTCGAATTGGCCCGGCAGCGCGGCATGATGGCGAAGTCGGCGACGTCGCGCCGAGATTTCGAAAACGCCGAAGCGCAGGCGCTTTCGGACAAGGCGAATGTTCTCGCTCTGGCGGCGCAGATCGATCAGGCGGAAAGTCAAGTCGATATTGCGAGCGCCAATCTCGCCTATACCAAAATCACGGCCCCGATCGACGGCGACGTCGTCGGCGTTCTCGCGCAGGAGGGCCAGACCGTCGTCGCCGCCCAGATCGTACCGGTTCTGTTGAAGCTAGCACGCCTCGACTCGATGACGGTCCGCACGCAAATTTCCGAAGCCGATGTGATCAATGTGAAAGTCGGCCAGCGCGTCTCTTTCGGGGTGATGGGCGATTCGGACAAACGATATTCGGCGATTCTCCGCGCCGTCGAGCCGGCGCCACAGAATTACAGCGATCCCACGACGACGCAGACGAACGCGCAAACGTCATCGACCGCTGGAAGCGGCGCGGCCGCCGTGTTCTACAATGCGCTTTTCGACACGCCCAATCCGGACCGTCGATTGCGAATCGGCATGACGGCGCAAGTGTCGATCACGCTCGATGTGACGAAGAATGCGCTGACGATCCCGGCGACCGTCCTGCGCGCACAGGAAGCCGACGGACGCTACCGCCTGCGCGTCATCGGTGCGGACGGCCGCATCGAAAATCGTCTGGTTCGTATCGGCGTCGACAATCGCATTCTGGCGGAGGTCGTGGACGGGCTGGCGGAAGGCGAGCGGATCGTCGCCTCGGATGCGCCGATCGCATCCGACCCTCACACGTCGGCGCGACAATGAAAGGGGCGCTGATCGAGCTGCGCGGGGCGGAGCGGCGCTACGCTGAAGCGGAGCAGGAGATCTATGCGTTGCGCGGCGTCGATCTCGATATCGCCGCTGGCGAAATGATCGCGCTCATGGGTGCCTCCGGCTCCGGAAAATCCACTCTGATGAATGTCTTGGGATGCCTCGACCGGCTCAGCGCCGGCAGCTATCGCCTCGCGGGAGGAGAGATCGGATCGCTCGATCGCGATGCGCTCGCGGCGCTGCGGCGCTCCCGCTTCGGCTTCGTGTTTCAGCGCTATCACTTGCTCCCACAGCTCTCCGCGCTCGCCAATGTCGAGATCCCGGCGATCTATGCCGGCCTCGACGCGCAAGAGCGTCGCGCGCGGAGCCGGCGGCTCCTGGAACGGCTAGGGCTCAGCGAACGCCTCGGTCATCGCCCGAGCCAATTGTCCGGCGGCCAGCAGCAGAGGGTCTCGATCGCTCGCGCTCTGATGAATGGCGGCGAGATCATTCTCGCCGACGAACCCACTGGCGCGCTCGACAGCCGCAACGGCCGGGAGGTCATGGACCTCCTGATCGAGCTCAACCGGCGGGGTCATACGTTGATCATCGCGACCCATGACCCGAGCGTTGCGGAGCACGCTCGGCGCATCGTCGAGCTCGCCGACGGACGCATCGTGTCCGACCGGCCGACGGAGCGAGACCTGCGTCGTCGCGATCCGAATGCCGTTTTGGCCGACGTCCAGGATGCGGAGGACGGGCATCCGGCCGACAAAGGCGGGGCCGCGCTCTGGACGCGATTGGCCGAAGCCGCCCTAATGGCCGTGACAGCGCTCGTGTCGCATCGGCTTCGTACAGCGCTGACCTTGCTCGGCGTCGTCATCGGCATCGTGTCTGTCGTCACCATGGTGGCGGTGGGCGAGGCCGCGCAGCGGTTTCTCGCGGAAGAGCTTCGGGGCTTCATGACCAATACACTCGAAATCTACCCCGGGAGGGATTGGGGGGACCCGGATCAAAAGCGCATCCAGACCTTGAATGGGGGAGATGTGGCGGCTCTCCGTCGACAAGAATATGTCATGGCGGTCAGTCCGCTGATAGAGCAAACCGCTTTGTTGCGCCTCGGCTCCGTCAGAGGCTCCGCGACGGTAAGCGGCGTTGGCGCCGGCTATTTCGAGATGATGCGGCTGCCGATCGAGCGCGGCGCGGCGTTCCGCGCGTCCGACATCGAGAGACAATCTCAGGTCGTCGTTATCGACGCCAATGTGAGGCAGCGCTTTTTTGCCGGCGTGGATCCGATCGGTTCGATACTCTTCGTCGGCCGATTACCCTGCATAGTCATCGGCGTGGCGGGACGCAATTATCGACAGGAGGCCCGCGGCGGTGGCGCGCGGCTGAACATATGGATTCCTCAGACGACGATGACGGCGCGCTTCGTCGGCCGGGACTACTTCGACAGCATCGTCGTCGCTCTGCGCGAGGGGGCGACGCCGAAGCCGGCGGAGGAGCGGTTGACGCCCTTTTTGACGGAGCGACACAAAACCAAGGACTTCATGGTGTTCAATCTCGCCGACGAGATCAAGTCGAACGTCGCCCTCTATGAGGCGATGTCGTTGCTGCTCGCGGTGATCGGAGGCGTTTCGCTCACGATCGGCGGCGTCGGCGTGATGAACATCATGCTCGTGTCGGTCGCCGAGCGTGCGCGCGAGATCGGCGTCCGCATGGCCGTTGGCGCATCGCAGGCGGATATCCGGCGGCAATTCCTGATCGAGGCCGTTCTCATCTGTCTCATCGGCGGCGCGCTCGGCATCGTCCTGTCTAATGTCGTCTGCGAGATCGCCGCATTCTTTCTCCCGCCACGATGGGAGATTCGACTTTCCCTTTCGGCCATGGCGGCAGCTCTCGTGAGCGCCACGCTGACTGGCGTGATCTTCGGCTACGCGCCGGCGCGCAACGCGGCCCGCCTCGATCCCGTAGAAGCGCTTGCTCGGGACTGACCCGATGTTCGAAATCGAAAGACGAGAAAAACGGGTCGGTCGCGCGAAGCGAAGCAGCGGCGAGCAATTTTCGGAACGGGCTGCTCGACAGCGGCTGTGACGAGCTTGTCTCGCAGTCGAAGGCTCTGGTGCGAATGGCGTGAGCGGGACATAGTCCCTCCGTAGGCGCAACCGGACGCTGGGGCAACGGGCGATGCTGAGTGTGGACGATCTTTTCAAAGGCCGCCATCACGAAATCATCGTTCTCGGCGTGCGCTGGTATCTGCGATACAAGCCAGCTTCCGAGATCTCGTAGAAATGATGGCGGAACGTGGCTTGTCTTTGGCCTATACGACCATCATGCGCTGGGTTCAGCGCTACGTTCCGGAGTTCGAAAAGCGGTGGCGGATCGTGGCGCGTCGACGAGACCTACGTCAAGATCAATGGTCGTTGGATCTATCTCTACCGCGCCGTCGCCAAGGCGGGGAAGTCGGTGGACTTTTTGCTACCCGCAAAGCGAGATGCCGCCGCCCCCGAAGCGTTTTTCCGTAGTGCTTTCACGAGCCACAAACGACCGCCGCGCAAAATCACGCTCGACGGATATCAGGCGTCACATCGTGCGGCGCACGAACTTCTCGCGCGGCATAGAGGCGGCGCACGGACTCAAATTCGATCTTCGAAATACCTGAATTCCTCATTGAACAGGATCACCGATCAATCAAGCTTCGTTTGGGACCTATGGTCGGGTTCAAGCGGTTCCGCCATGCGGCGATCACGATCGCCGAAAGAAAGGGCCAATTCGCACTGAGCAAATTTGGAGCTGCCGGGACAACGGCACCCGAAATCTGGAACGCAGCGCTGGCTGCCTGATCCTCATGAAGGTCCGACCCCTTTTGCCTCGCCATCCCCAAAATTTGTACCGCAACCATCTTCACCGGCTTGCGGTTCGGATTGCGCCATTTCGCCAAAAAGCGTTCGTGGTTGGAAAAGCTCCCTCTGTAGCCGCGTGCTTTGATTTCTTGGAAAAGGCGCGGCCGCGCGCCACCGGCCCAGGCGCAACTCGAGAACGACAGGAACACCTTGGATTGGAAGGTCCTGCAGACGCCGGGCCAGCCGTGACGCGCTGTCGATACTCCTCCACACTCGGGGCATGACCGTACCCCGGCTCCGTCCGCCGATACGTGCCAGCGATTCTCCCGAAATACAACGCTGGCACGACGACTCCCGGCCCAAAGGCCAAATTCAATTTCTTTGTCATACCCTATTGAGACGCCCAAGCTACGCCCTTGGCAAGGCAAAGCAAATAGAGTGACGCAGACCTTCTTTAATTGCCAATCGACAGGAGTCGAGATCGACGACGGCGCCCGTTACGACGCAGCCTCGCGATCCGCCTTCTCCGCGGCCTGCGCTTTCACCTCCGCAGCTGCGATGCGGCGCGCGCGCAACGCGCCAGTCGGGTCGGTCACCTCGACGAGTCGGAAATTGGACAAGGCGACACGGCCGGTCGTGTTGTTCGCCGCCGCGAGGAAATAGACGTAGAAGTTCAAACCATCGCCGCCCGCCTTGCTCGACGTCGCGACCGGGGTCACGCCGAGCGGCGCCGAGGCGCCGTCGATCACCAAGATCACTTCCTGATCGCCGAGAACCGGCGATTCGGCGGTGACAACCAGATAATCGCCGGGCTGCGGCGCGATCCATTGAAGATCGAAGGCGAGCCCATATCCGTCGCCGAAATCCGAATTGTCGTAGCTGCCTTGGAAGTAGGAGAACGCCGGATATCGGCTGGGCGCGGGCCAGAGGTAGATTCGGCCGCCGCCGTTCGGGTCGAAACGGACATTACCGCCGAAATCGACGAGAGTGATCGGCAGCGCCTGCGTCGAATAGGCGTACGTGGTCCCGATCGACGGTCCGACCTGCAGATTCCATTGCGAATACGCATTGGCGCCGCCAGGCCAGTTCTGATTGAGCGAGGGCAGGAACGACTTGGGGGCTGGCGGCCAAGCGAGACCGAGCGGCGGCTCGTTGTTCTGCGAGGCCCCGATCGCCGCGCCGCCATACCAGGTTGCGGCATAAGCGTGCTCATCGCCGGGGTCGCTGAAATAGAGCTCGGATGGTTGCAGCGCCACTTCGACGATATTTCCGATGTCGCCGCCGCCCTGATAAGCGACGCCGAAATAGGAGGCGTAATTGTCGACGAAGGCGCCGGCGGCGCAGGAATAGGACGGATTTTCGATCTGCAGCTGATCGAGATGGAAGCCGAGCAGATTCGCGCCGTTCGCCTCTAGCGGCGTGGTGCTCTCGGGCGAGTCGAGAATAGTGAGATGCGCGACCCGCCGTCCGCGCTGCTGCAGCGTCAGCGCGGCAACGGTCGCGACCTTGGAGCCGTGGCTATGGCCGATGAGACGCAGCAGGCCGGTGTGCGCGTTCCAGAAGCTCGGGGCGATCGCCTGCTCGAGCGCGTCGGCGAGACGCAGCCCGTTCACATGGGTATAGGCTTCCGACTGATAAACGTCCTGATATCCGTCGAAGCCCTTCTCGGTCGCCGAATCGTCGATCCAGGAATAAGCGAGGACGACGGCGTTTGGGTCCCGCTGGACGATGGATTGCAGCACGCCGAGGGAATTGATCGGCGCCGACGGAGCGGAGGACGGCAACCAAGCCCAGTCTGATGTCCATACGCCGCCGAGGGCGGCGTTGGCGCCCCACCAAAGCACAGCGCCATTATATTTGTCGACGATGGAGCGATAAGTCGGCGCCCAGCCGTGGATGAGGACATAAATGGTCGGTGGCGTCGTTCCGGCACCCAGGCTGCCTGGGGCGACCGATGCGAAGGAGGAGGAAGGATCGTTATAGGATGGCAGCATGGTCCCGCCGACCCATTGGCCGAGACGTTCGATGTTGGAGAAGGCGTTGCCGCGAACCGCGGTCGACCAGTCGGACGGGCCGTTCGGCGGAGCGGGAGGCGCGGGAATGGCGGTAGCAGCGACGAGAGTGGACGAAGACATGTACTCCTCCAATCAACATGAATAACGGAAGGAGTATTGCACGGTCGATCGGCATTGTCCGCTGTGGTGAGCGCGATGCTTTGGGCCGATTCAGGGATCAATGCAGATCGAGCACCGCCCCCGTCGTCTCGAATCCGCGTCTGACGCTTGCACTTACGAGTTTTTGCAAATCTGAAGCTCGAGCTTTTATACAAGCTGCATGCTGGAGCCGCTTTTCCCAGCCGGGCGAAGTTCACCGAGATGCGAGGTCCTGATGTTACGTCGCCGAATAGCGTTCTCGCATCTGATGCACGTGTCGGGCCTGTTCGGCCTGACCGCGGCGTTCGCGATCGTGGCAATCGCGATCTCGGCGTTCCGGCTTTCCGAGGGCTCCAAACGGCTGCGGGTCGCGGTCGGTCCAGCCGGCGGCGTCGATGCCAGCTTCGTAGAGGCGCTATCCGACGCTCTCCAACACGACCGATCGGCGCCGCGACTTTCGGTCGTCACGACGGACGGCTCGGCGGCAAGCGCGGCGGCGCTGGAAAGCCGACGCGTCGATCTCGCCGTTATTCGTTCAGATGGGACTGTTCCGACCAATGGAGCCCCGATCGCCGTTTTGCACAACGACGTCGCAATCCTCGTTGCGTTGTCTGGCTCGAAGGGACTCGAAGTCGGACGGCTGGCGGGCAAGCGGGTAGGGATCGTCCCAGCCTCTGCAGCCAACGACGCGCTCCTAGATGCGATTCTTTCAGAATATGGTGTCGCGCTGGCTTCCGTCGAACATGTGTCGATGTCCGAAGCCGACATGCCGACGGCCGTCGCACAGAGACGGGTCGATGCGCTTTTCGCAGTCGCGCCTCTGCGGGGCGGGTTTTTCGAACGTTTCGCGGCGGCCCTGTCGAGCCATTCCCAAGGCTCGGTAGTTCTCCCGTTCGACAGCGCTGAAGGAATTGCCGCTCGAAATCCAGCGCTTCGGAAAGTCGACGTCCCAGCGGGCCTGATTTCCGGCGCGCCGCCACGCCCAAAAGACGGTTCCGCCACCATTGCGGTTTCGACCCGATTGGAAGCCTCGAGGGCTCTTTCTGATGAGGTCGTCACCCGCCTGACCAAGCGGCTTTTCGCAGTGCGGCGCTCGATCGAAGCGCGCGCGCCGATCGCGGCGGCGATGGAAAAAGCCGATAGCGACAAGGATTCGCCGGCAGCGGCTCATCCTGGCGCGGCCGCCTATTACGACAATACAGAGAAAAGCTTCATGGACGTCTACGGCGATTGGATATACGTCGGCGCCATGGCGTTCAGCGGCGTCGCCTCGGGCGCCGCCGCGTTGTTGGGCGTGGCGCGTGCTCGTGCGCGCAAGGCCGCGTTGGCGCTCATCGACGATCTCATAGACCTCAAAACGGAGGCGCATGCGACCATGGAGCTGCCTCGCCTCGGCGAACTGGAAAAAACGAGCGAGGACCTGTCGACGAAGGGCCTGCGCTTTGCGCGTGACCATAATTTCGATTCGGCCGGACTCGCGGCGCTGCGTCTCGCGATCGACGAGGCCCGGCGCGCGATCGACGACCAGCGGCAGGAACTAGAGCAGCAACCACAGAGGCTCGCTCGCGCGACCATGGCGGGATCCAACTCGTTTGAAGCGATCGGGGGCGGGCAGGAATAGAACCGAGGCCCACTTCGATCGTAGAGCGCTGTTGATCAATTGTGTGAGCCTGATTGTAAAATGGGGTCGTCTAATCGGAGTTTCCGCGTCAAGTGGTTTTGCGCGGCTTCGAAAGGCGTATGCCGGGTGCAGGTGCAACCGATGAGTCCGAGCGCTGCGATGCCCGATCGCCGAATGAAGCCTATCCAATTGATTAGACGGGTGAACTTACGATTCGGGTAATCTCGATTATGGAACCTATAGCCTGGCCGGACGATGCGCGCGCGCTTGCGCCGCGATCGCCTTCGACAATAACCCTCTCTGATCCGCCTCATAGAAGCGAAACTACGATCTCCCCGCTGCGCCTTTGTCGCAGTCCTCGACGATATGATGGGCCTCGACGCAGCTCCGACAAACGCAATTCAGAGATGCTCGCCAAAAAAGCCCAGGATTCTCTCGCGATACTCGGCGTTGGTGCGGAAATAAATGTCCTCGTGGCCAACCCCTTCGGCTCTGGACTCGCCTCGTAACGAGCCTGCTGCATTTCCATGTCCACGATTCGTTGCTGGCCTTCCTGTTGTTCCCGGTGCATCCGCTCCGCCTCGAAAGCCGCGTCGATCGCCATTGGCTCCACCGCCCGCAACAACTCTCGGGAGACCGCGGCGTCGACCCGGGGGCCGCCGAAGGTCATGCACCGTGACAGCCCCATCATAAGGTTTGGCTTGTCGCAGCGATACACCGGCCGCATCGACGGCAAGTCATGACGCCCGACAAAAGCGCCTTGCCGCCCCGGCCGGACTTCACGCCTCCGGCATGACCGTAAGTTTTGAGGGCGAGCTGCTTCTGGTTGCGCTCATATTCCGCCCAGCAAATATAGCTGCGTGATGATCCTTGATCATCACCTCCCATGTTCCGATCGGCTTGCCATGGCCGTAGCTTCGCCACGCCCTTCCGTCGACAATGGAGGTGCGTTTCTCACTTTTCCCGTAAACGTAAACTCCCGCGTAGAAGGGATTCTTGAGAACGGCGATCACGTTGCGGTAGCGGATCGGCTTCCAGTCGAAACTCGTCATGCGGCCCTCGTCAGAGGGACGTGGGAAGTGGATTTGATCGGCTTTCATCGAGAGCAGCACCTGGCGCGCGCTGCCGAGTTCATGGAAGCGGACGAAGATGAGCCGAATGACCTCCTGGAGGCGCTGATCGGGATCAAGGCCGAGCCCCGCTTCCCGGTGCCAGATGTAGCCGAAGGGAACCGACAAGCGCAGCTCGCCCCGGCCGGCCTTGGATCGGGCGGCATCCAACATCCGGGTGCGTAGCACGCCGAGTTCGAACTCGCTGATGCTGCCTTTCATGCCAAGAAGCAGCCGATCATTGGGGCGACACGGGTTATAGACCCCCTCGCCATCAATGACGCGGGCTTCGACGAGCCCACACAATTCAAGCAGGTGATGCCAATCGCGGCCGTTTCGCGCGAGCCTGGACGCATCGAAGCACAAAACGGCGCCGACCTTCCCGGCGCACAGCCATGCCACCAAGCGGTCGAAGCCGGGACGCGCCACCGTTCCGCTCGCCGAACGACCGAGATCGTCGTCGATGACTTCAACATCCACGAAACCGTGTCGGCGGGCGACATCGACCAGATCATATTGACGCCGCTTGCCCTCCAGGTTGGTCATCACCTGGGATTGCGTCGACTGGCGCACGTAGACGACGGCCTTCCTCTTCAAGATGGCCGCCGGAATCGTTTCAGCGCTTGTCATCGTCAAGCTCCTCTACGCTGATGCCGGCCGCCAACATGAGGATCTGAGCCAACGCCGAAATGATCTTGTCCCGCTCCGCAGAGCCCAGCCCTTCCAGCCTGGTGTTGTCGAATATCAGGGTCAATTGCCGAGTCGGCTCCACAGCCGACGCTTTGGGAGACTGCATTGCTTTCCTCCAGAACGATCGCAATATCGCTCCGGCACCGTGTGGGATTGATCGCACCAATCAACAGTCGCTCCCGCTCGACGAGTGCGGCGAGGTCGACACGTGGGATGCCAAGAGTCATGCTGGAGCAGACGACGGGATCGAGCATCCACCCTGCCATCGAGACCACAACGCCGGCGGGCCCCAGGACTTTGAAAAACTGCCCAGTTGCTCGATGTTCCACCCCACGCACAACGATCTTGCCGCCAAAATACGGATGCCACCGGAAATGGACTTCCAACTCTTGCCCGACATGGGCAGAATGAACGGGTGATGGCCATCACGCGCAAGAACTCACTATTCGCCGGGTCCGCTGGCGGTGGGCGGACGTGGGCTTCCATCGCCACCATGCTTCAGACCTGCAAATTAAACGGCGTCGACCCCTACGCCTGGGCCCAAAGACCCTCGAACGAATCGCCAACCGATGGCCCAACAAAAACATCGAGGCCCTCATGCCCTGGAATTTCAAGCCCGCCGAGTGAACGGCGTCGGGTGTACGCTTACGCTGATCGAGCCAAACCCCGAGATTGTCTTATTGCCTGTCGAGTTGCGCGGCGAGCGTTCATCGCAGGGCGAAACTTCAGGAACCAGGTTATCAGAGACAACTGTATTCGTTAAACTTCATCGGTCGCCGCATTGAATCTAGATCAAAAGCTCCATCGATTAAATCAAGACATTTTTCGACGTCTTCGAATGGCAATGTTATTAAAAACTCTTCGTCGATCTCCCACCATCGTGTGGCGCATAGACGGCTCACGGTTAGGTCGTCGAACCGTCGTCGAATTTCCCGCGCAGGAACTCCAGCAACCACTGCATAACTTGGAACGTCGTGCGTGACTACAGCACCCGCGCCGATGACGGCGCCATCCCCTATCGTAACTCCGGCAGTGATCACCGCATTTTCACAAATCCAGACATCCGAACCGATTGTGGTGGGACTAACGAGGAATTCACGCCCTGACTCGCTAAACCGACCTTCCTTCTGAAAAGGATGTGTTGAGAGCCACGACAAAGGATGCCGCTGCGCACCAATAGTCACCCGCCGCGCAATTGAGCAATATCGTCCGATTCGAGTTCCTTCTCGGATAACCGCGTCATTTACGTAGCTCCTTCGGCCAAACCAGGCAGGCGGAAATACGGTGCCACTTACGAGACGAACATACGATTCAACATAGATGGGATTGCCGACGGTCATCGTAACTACGATGCCCAAAGCTTCATCATAATCATTCATCGTTCATTCGCCCGCAACTCGACCGAAGGTTGATAAGGGTTCGCCGTAATAATTAATGATATTTCGAAGTTGCCGGTCATTCCCACCATCTTGATTTGAGAGCGCCAACGCGACCTTTTGGCTGTCAGGGAGGTTTATGGCAGCGTACCAATTCCCTGTCTTTCGAAACTTATTGCCCGCCCTGCGCAACATGCAGTAGAGCCAAACATCGTCAGCGTAAGGGGATAGGACTGTGAAAAGGTCCTGGCGTAACACATCCGGATGCAATGCTTGAGGCGTGAACAACACACCTCCGCAGCCTGTTGCAAACACGTCCGGCGAACAATCCGGTTCGTCGAGTTCGAACTCCCACCGCATGTAGGGTAGCGGCTGACCGTCGTGTTCATATCGAACTCGGTGCGCGCGATGGCAGATAGCGGCGCTTTTTGATTGATTCCATTCTCTGACCAAGGCCGCAAGCCAATGTTCGCCGTAAAAGACATCGTCATCTGCCGTTACAACAAAGGCATTTGGATAGGCCACTAAAGCTGGAATAATCTTCTTGTAAGGACCTACGTCGTCCGTGGGTTTTATTTCAAGTCCGTATTTAGTAAGAGCTCGAACTGCACATGGCAAATCCGATATGTCATCGTGGGCCAACCATAAAATTATACGGTCTGGCCTAATTGATTGGCTCAATAGGCACTTAATCGCCGTATCAACACAATGATAGCGTGGCGGATACGAGGTGATCGAAATAACTAGTTCTCCGGGCAGTGAATGTCTCGGACGAAAGTCTCCAGTTATTAACCTTCGCCAACGCGTAGTGAGCAATTCCTCACAAATGTCAACCTGCGCAGCATACTCAAGGTTGAATAGCACCGCGTCACACCATGAAGATGCCACCATCGATCGTGCCTCGTTAGTTCGAGAATGCTGCTATTGCCTTAGTTCAAGTTCGATCGCCGGAATCTTCACTACAATGGTTCAGCGCCTACTGACAAGTCACGGACCGCCCCCTCCGCTTAGCGGGTCCGTCATTTTCCGATTAAAAAGAGGATTGAACGAGGCCGCTATCGCGGCCAGGAGCGGCGAGGTCGTGGGATTGGCCTCCTGTCTTAGAGGATTTGGGTGTTACAGCCCACTCTCAGACAGGAGGTTCCAGATGGCCGAGATCAGCCCTCTGCGGCGTCGCAGGGAGTGTCAGGAATTTCGTGTGTGGGCGGGCATGATGGAGAAGAAGGAGATCTCCCATGGCCCGACGCAAAGAGCCCCGCATCCCTGACGCGCTTCTGGACCAGTTGCTGGCCGGCGCCGATCCCAAGACGGCCTTCGACCCGAACGGCCTGCTCGACGATCTGAAGAAGGCGTTGGCCGAGCGCGTCCTCAACGCCGAGATGGATCACCACCTTGCGACCGGCGAGGCGGCGAACAGCCGGAACGGCTACGGTCGGAAGTCGGTTGTGACCGACACCGGCAAGATCGATCTGGATATACCTCGGGATCGGCAGGCGACCTTCGATCCGCAGTTGATCGCCAAATACCAGAGGCGGTTCCCCGGCTTCGACGACAAGATCATCTCGATGTATGCGCGCGGCATGAGCACGCGGGAGATCGTCGGCCATTTGCGCGAACTCTACGGCGTCGACGTCTCGCCCGATCTGATCAGCGCTGTGACCGACGCCGTTCTCGACGAGGTCGCCGCCTGGCAGGCGCGACCGCTGGAGACGACCTATCCGCTGGTCTTCTTCGACGCGATCCGGGTGAAGATCCGCGACGAGGGCCTGGTCCGCAACAAGGCGGTCCACGTCGCCCTCGGCGTGTGGGCCGACGGCGTCAAGGAGATCCTCGGGCTGTGGCTGGAGCAGAACGAGGGCGCCAAATTCTGGCTGCGGGTCATGAACGAACTGCGCAATCGCGGCGTCGAGGACATTCTGATCGCCGTCGTCGACGGTTTGAAGGGCTTTCCCGATGCGATCCAGGCGGTCTTTCCCGAGACGATGGTCCAGACCTGTATTGTCCACCTGTTGCGGCTCAGCCTCGATTTCGTATCCTGGAAGGATCGCAAGGCCGTGGTCGCCGAGTTGAAGCCGATCTACCAGGCGCTCGACGACGAGGCCGGCGCTGCGGCCCTCGGCGCCTTCGAAGCGAGCGAATGGGGACGGAAATATCCGGCGATCGCCCAGAGTTGGCGCCGCGCCTGGGGCGAGGTCGTCCCGTTCTTCGCCTTCCCGAAGGAGGTTCGCCGGCTCATCTACACCACGAATGCCATCGAGGCGCTGAATTCGAAGCTGCGGCGCGCCGTCCGCGCCCGGGGACACTTCCCCACCGACGAGGCCGCGCTGAAGCTGCTGTTCCTGGTCTTGAACCGGACCGAGAATGAGTGGACGATGCCGGCACGTGAGTGGAGCCTGACCAAGGCGCAATTCGCCATCCTCTTCGGCGAGCGCTTCACAAGAGCGATGGTCTGACGATGTTCAACCCGCCCGCCCACACACGAAATTCCTGACACTCCCGCGTCGCATGATCGAGGACATCACGGTCTGCAATCTTTCACCGGCGACCCAACAATCCTACATACACGCCGTCGCGAAGTTCAGCCAACATTTCGGGCGTTCGCCCGATCGCCTGGGACTGGAGGACGTCCGCGCCTACCAAGTGCATCTGGTCTCGAAGGGCATATCCTGGGCGTCGCTCGATCCGAGCCCGTTTGGAAATTCACGGATGAGCGTTTCGGTGCAGTAGGACGCCGGCCATTGCGACGTGAATCATGGCTGTCGAGACGTCGACCGTCGAGATTAGATAGGGCAAGACCCCCAGCCCGTAGAGTCAAGCAAATGGCGCTGAATTTCGCGCACCGTCATGCCGCGCGCCTACATCGGTGGGCATGGGCGAACCCTCCGCTCGGTCGCCGACCGCATGCTCGCCGCGGCCTGAACTACGCTCCAGACCCGGACTCTCTAGATTGAAATCTCCCCGCAAAGATCAGCAATCCCCGCCTATGATCGTAATTTGCAAACGGTGAGGAGGCCCTGCGCTCCTTCCTTTTTCGAGAACGGATGACGTGAGGCAACAACTTATGCCAGCCCTCTGAGAGGCCGACTCACGTTGTGGGATTTCCGAATCGGCTGAAATGTGATTCGACATGGCGAACTCTGGGAGGTTCGCCGTGTCGACAGCGATTGCGGTTCGGGACGACTCTGATGCGCGCTCGTTGCGGGCGACAGCGAAGCGTTCGAAGAACGGGGCGCAAGCGCGCCGTCTCCTCGTCCTGGCGTCGATCTATGACGTCGGCGCGCGCAGGAGGCGGCGAAGATCGGCGGCGTCACTTCCCAGGTCATTCGTGACTGGGTGCTGCGTTTCAACGCCCCGGGGCCCGAAGGGCTCGTCGACCGCAAGGCGCCCGGAAAACCCTCGCGGCTCGACGACGCGCATCGCGCCGCGCTGGCGGCGCTCATCGAGAAGGGGCCGACGCCCGCTATCCTTGGCATTGTGCGCTGACGGATCGTCGATCTGTGCCAGTCGACATTCGAGGAGCTTCCCATCGTCGTGTCGGAACAGACCATGAGCCGCGAGCTGCGCAAAATGGGCTATCGCAATGTGTCGGCGCGGCCGCGTCATTACGCGCAAGCCGAAGGCACATGGGTTTTGATCGGTTAGAATTGGTATTAGCATTCAGCACCATTCCTCAGAAAAGCAATACGCCGCATATATCGCCTTGATCTCTTCAAGATCGTCGTAATATGGCTTCTACGACTACAAAAAGTGAGCCAAAGCGACGATATCTCATTGAAATCAAGTGTTGTGCTGGCAACCAAGCGCGTCGCACCTCGGCCCCAACGCAGTGGTCGGAGCCCCCAATTGTAAGCCCCTTAAGCTGCTCGACAAAAAATGCTTTTTTTGCTATCTTTCCTTCCTTCGGCAAATGAGGAGACCTCGCAAGTGACCGGTACCAAAAGAGGGGCGATCTACTGCGCAGTTGGAACAAAATACATTGATCAGTGCGCAGTTTCCGCCATTAGCTTGCGACAACATAATCAAAGCATGGGCGCCGCTATTTTTACCGATCAAACAAGCTACGCTCGGGAGAACTTTTCCCACGCTTTCACAGAGATTCTGGAGATCGCGCCGGATGCCGAGGCTTTAGCTCTTTTGGAGTGGATGAAAGAGACTAGAAAGCTTCCATCTTTGAAGGTTCTCATTTGCGACAGGTCCCCTTTTGAGCAAACTCTTTCTATTGACGGAGATACACTTGTCTTAGGAAGTCTAGATGAGGCGTTTGATCGCCTAAAATATTTTAAATTACTTGCATGTGAGGAGTGTCTTAACGCAATTGGCACGGTCGACGGACATTGGGCCGCAGTGGGACTCGTTGACACCGAGCGGAGGGGATACGCTAACGCTGGTGTTCTATTTTATGATAGCGCCGACCCGGCGGTGCAAAGGTTTATGGAAAACTGGAAGCTCAATCTGCTTTCATCAGACAGCCCCGTTCCAGTTGAAATGAGATCAAATGATCAAGATGTTCTTAATTATATGATGTGGAATCCGTCCCAATTTTGTGCCGACATAACATTTTCAATAGATGAGCTGAAGGCGGCAAATTACAATTGCTATTGCCGCATGTGGATGGAAATTTGGGAGGCTAGTAAGTGGAACGAAGTACGAATTATCCATACATGGATGAGCACGACAATCGCATCGATGAGCGCTGAGCCTGATTTTTCCTGGTCGACGATATTTTCGGCATCCTTTGGACAATTCGCTTATATTAATCAATTTCTAATTGGTGGCTACGAGATTGCTAGGGGTCTTAGAAGGCTGCTGCATTCCGGCGGGCGCTACGGGCTCACGCCTTTTCAGCGACTCCTGCACGAGGCCGAGATGCGACTGATGTTGCCCAATGCAACTCAAATCGACGAGATTTCTATATCCTTACATGCAGGTTATTCTCGTTTCGAGAATAAGCCCTGTGCAGATGTGCTCGAAGAGTGGATTTTGGAACGAGGTGGACGACCAGTTTCATTGTTGAAAATCGGTGTTGATCATTCCTTTTGTGGTATGGGGACCAGAAACCAGGGTGCCAGATTTCGTAGAGGAAATGATTTGTTGTTTTTCAGAAATGCTCTACCCTGTCGCGACATTTTGGCCCTAATTCGTTACAGGTTCTTGAAGGTTGTCCATGACGGGATCGCCACACGATACGTCGAATATAATCGTCGAGGCGAGATGGCGCGCCTCTGTCTCCCGTTCGTTCCAAACCTTTTGGTAGACGATGACATCGACGTATCTACACAGATACGAATAGAGAATTTTTGTGATGTCATGCAGAGATACGTCTATGAAGGAATCGGCTTGTTTTTTGTTTCAGAAGATCTAAAAGGGTCGACTGATCGAATAGCTCAGCGCCTATGCGAGGAATCTGATCGTTTTCAGATACTCTCGCATCCACACGCCAGGATTATGGGAGCTAACCAGGGCTGGTCGCTCATCTCTGTCAGAGCAAATGAAAGTCTTTGATCTAGAGCGGCACCTATGAACATCCCAAAAACGTCGCTTCAAACTGATAAATTGCTGCGCGAGCTTTCGGAGGAAAGAGTATGGCAGGCCACGAAACATTGCCAAATGAGTACCTAGCCTATCTTCGAAAATCTCACCTAATTCGGGCGACATATGGTGAATAGAGATAACGTAAATATCTCAAATAGCTATATCTCACTCCAATGACCGTAGCCGTCACGATGATCAGACAGGAGCAAATTGGTGGTCTCCGAGGAAAAAATGGCAATTATGGGCGAGATAACAACACAAGCAGAGTCAGCATATATTACTGAACTACGTAATATACTGCTGCAGTTCGCACCGAACGCGTCTCGTTTTCTTCAATGGGGTCCCGGGTCAGTGGTACGCGAACTATGTGATATAGCAAGACAAAAGCCATTCCCCTTAGTTTTAAGTATCGATTGTAGCATAGAGCGCCTTCGCAACGTATCTGGAAGTCTACCCTTCTACAGTTTCCTCCACTTCCGCTATTTTGAATGGCGCGATCCTTTTTGTGGAGAGGACCGATACCCGAGTTATTTTGAATATCCCGCTTATATACAAATGCAATTTGATGTCGCTTTGCTTGACGGGGCCGCAAAAGCCTTATGCGCGGTCGCCGCTACCCTGGCGGTTGATCATGAAGGTATCGTAATAATTACGGATTGGCAGGGTTCACGCCATAACCCGCTGCGTGCACTTTTCGAAACGCTCTATGAAGGCGAGCGATTGACTGTGTTGCGCCCAAAACCGGTCCGACAAACAAGAAGCCGTCCACCTGAAAGGCGGGTCGTAATTGTGCCTGTCAACGGTAAGCGTGCCGAACAAGAACACTATGTCACGCGGCCCTTTGCCGAATCCTACGCCCGGTCGATTGGAGCCGATTTCGAGGTGGTAGGGGCATCATCACAAATATCAGCGCATCGACTAAAGTCTGAGGCTTTAAACGTTGCCGAAATGTACGATCGAGCCTTGCTAATAGATGCCGACGTGTTAATCAGGCCCGGCTCTCCAGATATATTTAATATCGTACCCGAGGAAGCCCTCGGCGCTTTTGAGGAAGGACGCTTCTCTTCACGTGAAGACTGGTGTAATTTTCTGAACGACGTCTACGGGCTTGGTGAAGCTTTAAGCACAGATAATTACTTTAACAGTGGCGTAATGGTGTTTTCTAGACGCAATCTAGATCTTCTTCGCGCTCTCCGCGATGAGATTATATGGGGGCACCCTCAGTTTGAGCAAGGTTTCCTGAATGCAAAAAGAATACTTTTGAATATCCCTTTATTTTCACTCCCAATTGATTTCAATTATATCCCCGATGTGGCTGCAACGAAAGGCGACTGGAGATTTTCATTTTTCTTTCATCTGGCCGGGTCAGGAAAAAAAATAACATTATATAACGAGCTTTGGGTAGATAAGTCGCGCGATTTGACCGCATTTTCTCTCCAGCCGTTTATGTCCGCTTATATCAGATTGGGTCAGTTAAAACAGGTATCAGAACAAATGTCGGGAAACATCGTACAATATCTTGACCCTACCGATTTTTATTATGATGCAAATTATGCTAGGCCAATATTAAACCGCGATCAACAAGTGGTTTTTTTCTTCCACTCAGACGCGGCGGAGATTGATCGCCCATTGGCAGTTTGGGGGCCGTATGTCACTTTGCAAGCTGGGCTATGGCGTTTACAATTCGTGAACCACGAAGGTAGTAGCTTCGTCTATGAAGGAGCCGCTTTTGACATCGTGAAGGGAGAGGCCCATAGCTTTGTGGTCGAGTTCTGCGAATGGCCGAAAGACGGAGCTATAGATTTCTTTCTCAGCGAAATCACAGAGGGGATAGAGTTTAGGATCTATGCAGCAAAAAGGAGTGCAGAACTAGCGTATTTGCGACTTGAGCTTGTGGAGACGATACAAGAGCATTGTATAGATCGGTGTTCCACTGCGTCCTAGCCGCTCTCATTCGACGATGCGTTGTCGGGCCGTGCGGATCGCGGGCCGCACGGGGCCTCTCGGCTTTTTCACCGCTTCGAGGACCGCGCTTTTGGGACGCGTTGGGGGGATATGGGAGACCAGCTGGGCATGACGCCCCTATCGTTCATGGCCCGCGTGGCATGAGCACGGCCGCCGGCAAGGAACAGAGAAGGTCGGCCAGTCCCTGCATGCCGAGCCGCATGTCGGAATGGCCGGTCGCAATCCCGACCCCCGACAGCCCGCCGGCAGCGGGATCATCGCCGCAGCGCCTTCACGACCCGCGACAGCGCGGCTGTCTCGACATCGGACCACACGAGGATTCGGTCCCCCTCGGCGAGCACGATCTCCATCTGGCCGGTCGGCCCTGGAGGGGAACATTCTGTCGTCGTGTCCGGAGTGATCGTCACGGGCAGAGTCGGCGCGAGGTCCTGCGGCGCGGTTGCCTCGACGCCAAGTGAAGAGTTGGTTGGTGTTGAGATCGTGCCGCCGTGCGACCTCGGCGATCGAAGCTCCAT
This sequence comes from Methylosinus sp. LW4, assembly GCF_000379125.1. Taxonomy (NCBI): domain Bacteria; kingdom Pseudomonadati; phylum Pseudomonadota; class Alphaproteobacteria; order Hyphomicrobiales; family Methylocystaceae; genus Methylosinus; species Methylosinus sp. LW4. The sequence goes on from NZ_KB900627.1 coordinate 803,391, forward strand.
CCGCGAGGCTCTCGTCGACGATCTGGCGCTTCGCTTCGAGAGACCATGATCGGCGCCGGCGCCGGAGCGCCGGAGGATCGTCATCGTTGCGCGACATCGGCGATAGTGTCCACTTGTAATAGAAGCGGACACGATCATCGCCCCACCCGTCAGGCAGCTATCTCAAAAACCGCAATCAACGCCAGGCGGCCGCCGCCGACGCGATACCAGCTAAGCTGCGTCTTGTGAAACTTGATGAGGTTCTTCGCCCAGTCCTCGCGCGCAGTAGAGACTGTCATACAGCCCCGGCGAAGGGCGTGTGAACTTTGGCCCACTATAACTCTCCACGCTGGAGCCGCTACGAAGCGCTCGCTTCGCGGCTCAAATATTGTTTCATAGGCACGTCACTTATTTGAGCTTTATGAGTAACACGCCACGAAAATTTAAATTGCCGCGCTCTCCCAGAACATGAATCACGAATTCGAAACCATCGGTCTGATGAGCGACATTGAATTTCAATTCCCCCAAAATTCCGTCATTGGCCCCAGGTATCAAAGTCGCCCTTGAACTCGCTAATCTATATTGACCGGCGTTAAATGTGACAGCCAACTCGAACTCTAAGGCCTCGTCGCCATCGCCCAGAAATCGAGCTGCATAGAATCCTTCGGCAAGCGATATATAGGGACCGAATATAAAGGGTGCAGTAGCCGGATGTCTCCTAGAGTAAATTATTCCATTTCTGCGGCCCGCGTAATCGCTCGAAAATCTATGAGCCGGAATATTTAGAGACCCTTGCCTTTCAAGGACAATAATAGACCACGGCGTTGGATCTGACGTTATCATCTTGGGATGCATGCATGGAATTGACTTGGAATGATGCTTCCTTAGGTGAGATCCAATAATGGCTTCCAAACGACGAATTCGATTTGAATCAATTGCGGGCTGCTCGTTCACTAGGCCGCTTTTGCCTACGCGGTTAATCGGTCGCCGAAATCGCTCGACGATCTTTGAGAGAGAAACCATGTTCGCGGCAAACGCCGTCGACTTGGTAATGTCATCCTCTCTCGGCAGAAGGAAGCGAGCTCGTGCGTGAGCAACTCGGAGTGCGCCGAGTGAGCGCGTATTGCTCAATCTAAGACTTAAGTCCTCAAGCGCGACCGCAGCGCCATGTGGGTCATTGCCACCCATCTCGAAAACGATTTTGGCGATCGAAATGTCAATATCTTCGCCAGGCTTGTAGTTGGAGAGCAGATTGCGCAGGTCGTCCCAGTCTCCGGCTTGCGAAAGTGCAATGAGATACTGCTCGCAGATTGATTCGTCTTCTGGTGCCAAAATCCGAGCGATCTTTAGCGCACGCAAAGGTGGCGTAACATCGCTTATAACACTTGCGGCTAGATCCGATCGGCGATAATCAAACTCTAACTCAGGGAACGCGCTTAAGACCTCGTCGATCCGCTGAGCAATGACCTCAATGTCTGCGGCCCGCCTCCAGTCAGTGGTTTTGATTAGATTCTCAAGAGCGCAGCGATTGTCTTCGAGCGTTGATTCGTCGTGGGTCTTACCTCCGAATAAGAGATCCACGCTTACGACTGGCTCGACAACCACTAGTTCTTCCTTGTCACTCACTTTGGGGGACAGTTTTTCTATATCCACGAGCGCCTCGACTTCAACCTTGTCCACGTAAGATAATGTTCGGCTTCACCTAGAACCAGTGTGACCAAACGCTTGTTTACTCACAAGAGCTGTAATCTTCGGCTTGAGACGAAACGACAATGGGCTTGTTCCGCGTCAAAAACTCGCTGGATCTGAGAAATGCTTGTAGAATTTCAGATCTTGATAGTCTGTGCGATGTTAGGTCATGCAACCAACCAGCTGCTCCGGCCTCTTCTGGCTCCCTTTCTAACAATTCAACGTAGAGTGCGCGGATAAACTCTTCATCCGATTTCTCGTCCAGTTCTTTATATGATACGTTTTTATACCAAAGCGAATTGTCGACCTCGACATTATCCTTAAGACGAGATTCATTCACCGAAACATTCAGGTCGTGATTGCCGGACGCAACCACGGATGTACGAATATCGTCTGATGTAGACTTTGAGGAGGGAGTCTCTTCCGCTTTATTCCGAGTTTTAATCACGCGCACGCTATGTCTATCCTCAAATAGTCCAATTGCCATATTGCTGAATCTCTCGGCAACATTGCTCCAGTCATGCTCGTCAAGCCATGCTCTTTGGCGATCAAGAAGCCGTTCCCGTAGTTCGGCATTTTCGAGTACCTCTGAGATCGCATCCGCTATATCGCTGGCTCCACAGCCACGCGCTTGGTGCGAAAAATCGACTACATCCTGAAAGATTGATTGCGGAGTGGTGACCACAGGGCGCAGCGCTGACAAACCGTAACGAATTGCTCCACTTGCGGATTCACCGGTCTGCTGATAGCCGAAAACTGAGACGTCAGCGGCTTGCAGCAAGGTCATTGAATCAGAATCATCTAAAAAATCAGGAATGATGATGACTTTGTCCTCGATATGGAGCCCCGCAACGAGGTTCTTGCACAGTGCTAGCTCCTGTTGAGAGACGGCATTTTTTCCGTACAGTGAATTGACCATAATCAGAATCGCGGCTGGATATTTCCCCAGGAGCTGAGCAAAGGCCAAAATGATTTCAGGCAGTCCTTTTCCCGGGAGCAGAAAACCATAAGTAGCGATTACCGGGTTAAATGTACTGAGGCCAAGCATTGCGCGAATCGACGCACGATCGACAGGCTGCGGCCTAAAGGCACCATGAGGGAGTTTGACCACATTATTTACCAAACCAAATGACTTAAGTCTTTCCACATCATCGACGCTGTGAACAACCAGCCGTGTAGCGTAACGAAGTTGTGAGGTCACATGAGAAATAGATTCTATTCTTCCATCTATCAAAGCGTCCTGGGTTTTATGGAAGAACACATGGACAGATATGCCGGCGTCTTCAAGTTGGGCAACTGCATTAGCGAGATCAACGAGTTTGTGGAAGCCATAATTGTATTGAAATACGACGATATCTAGATTGCGCTCGATAGCCGCAGCCACTACTCGATCTAGCGTCTCTTCTCGATGGGTCCATAACCGATGTACATTGGCACCATCGATCCCGATTGTGTGCTCATGATTGGCAAATATCGTGACGTCGAACCAGCCCGGCGGAAGATGGTCAATCAGAAAATTTGAATACGTGTAGATACCGCATTCGACATTCCATGTGGACACCCAGCCAACCCGCATTTTGCGCTGCAGCAACTTCCGCTGAGTTAGTTTATCAACAAACGCCTCGACATTTTCCGCCGACCTCGCCCACGTCAGAGGAGCAACTGTCTTGCTTGCCGCGTCGATCTTTTTCGACATCGTTGAGTCCCCTTTGCTATCGAACAGAAGCCGCATTTTCTTTGCGAGGTCCGCGACGTCGGCGCGGACCCACATCGCTCCTGCTTCGTTAACGTGGCTACTTGAACTTTCCACGTGGAAGTCAACCAAATATGCGTTTTCACTGTCGCAGAAGTCGATATGGCCAGAGTATGCTGTCACAATAACGGGCACACCGCTTGCCATTGCCTCGGCGGCTGGAAGATTGTATCCTTCCCCTCGTGTGGGCAGTACAATGGCATCGATCATACTGTAAAACTGGCCGATATCCTCGTCATTAAGGTCATCATAAATGACACGGACGTAGGGTGCATTAACACGGCCTACGATTACACGTTGAATTATGTCCTGGATGATATTACTCACATTGTGGTGAGTTTTGATTATTAATTCGACATTATCTGTCGCCTTAAATGCTATCGCGTAGGCCGTTATCAGCTCATCGATTCCCTTTCGCGCCATTCCAGAGGAAATATGGCCAAACCAAAATGGGCTCCCTTCGGCACGGGAGTTACAAATCACACCCGTGCGATGATCAAGACCTACGCCGCAAACCTGGATCGGGATACGTACTCCGCTATTACGACAGAGATTCAAAACGAAGTGTGTAGGTGCGATAATCCCGTCGAGGTAACGGTTTATCAATGCTGCCAACGCGGACGGAATTTCGCTCTCTTCCCAGAAGAAATAGGAGAGACGAAAGTCGCCTAGCATCCCAGCCGCACGCAGAGGATACATGTTGCGCACGGAAATCTCGGTCGAATTTACGCAAAACGGAGGCGTTTTAAGAAGCGGTTCTATTTGTGGAAAGGCTTCCACCGCATCCGACTTAAGCGTGTAGCCAGGCAACCCTTCAGCAGGCACGAGGCGAGCTGCGACATGCTCTCTTGCGTTGAGCGCCAATGCGAGGTTGCGATTGACGAGTGCTAGGCTATAGGTTGTTTCGCACGGACCTTCGAACACGAACACTCGCTCAGCGCCGTGTTCTTCCGGTTCATTCTGTGGTTGATAGGGATCGACTCCGCGAGGCAAATGGGGTTCAATAAAATTCATAAATTTTTTTGCGACCGTGGGCCGGCTGAAATTTTTCAGCCATGCTCGCTGGCCTCGGATTAATAGCCGCCGTTCCTCAGGGTTCTCAAACAATCGGTGCAAAGCGCTTGCTAACTCTTCAGGATCGGTAGACCGAAGGAGTACGCCTGAATTGCCGAGCGTGCTGCTTATCGCCGATGTATTATATGCGAGTACCGGCGTGTCGAACGCCATTGCTTCGAGTAAAGGAACTCCGAAGCCTTCATGCTCACTATAAGACACGTAGGCGTCGGCTGCTCTGTAATAACCATAGAGAGCTTCCTCGGGGACATGACCTACGATATGGATCCGACTCTTCAGCCCCAGCTCGTCGACCTCGCGCTCAAGACGACTCGCATAATCCTCCCCATGGTCGGAATGGCCGACCAGGGTCAAATGCAGTGGGTAATCAAAGGAGTCGCGGTAGGCGCTCATAAAGCGAATAAGGTGCATCTGCCCCTTATTGGGACAAATGCGCCCGACAAATAAAAGCTGATATCTGGGGCTTTCAAAATAATAAGGTCGCGGATCATGGTCACGCCAACGTATATCCGTGAAGTCTCGTAGCAATGGTATAACATCTACCCCACTAAAGTTTCGCTTTTGCAGCTCGGCGGCATTGTAGTCGGAATCGGCAAACGCGGCATCGACTATCTTCCGATATTCCGACAGCATCGATAAGCCGAGCTTCGCGTAGTATCTAAACGGAGATTGCCGAGCAAAAAATATTGGCGGCGTGATGTTGTGATATTGAAGTATTTTCCTGCACTGCAAATCACGTATAAATGGAAAAATATCATGCCCCATGGAATGATGCACAATGAGAAGATCATCGTGATCGGGTCGTAATTCGAAAATAGACTTAATTTTATCTGTAAGACGCTCGTCTACATGTTCAGCGTAGATGTCTGACGCTACGCCAGACTGAGCAAGAATCTCTTGCACGTAGAACATCGACGCTGTAACGGCATCTCCTACAGCCGATCCAGAATGAAACTGATGCACCCGGCATTTCTGCATTGTCTTATCACGCGATGGTTGAGCCGACCGATCTAAGTTTCTCGCACATTAGAGCTGTCGCGTCTAGGCAAAGAACGGACTAGCCAGGGCATATTGACCTCGGTCGTAATCGCGCAGATTTGCTTTGATAGGGTTAAACGCGGTAGTTCTCGGAAAACCCTCCCGGCGATCCAAGCCGCGATTATGCATCGATTGACCGCTTCGAGGGAGAACCCGGCGCGTTTTTCGGGGGCGGAGATGTAGCGCGCGCAACGACCAGCAGTTCCGGCGGCCGGCTGGAGTTTCGAAGGCGAAGGTTCGCGGGTGGACGGAAAAGGGTTGAGATTTCGGAGGAGCTCGCCCCTCGCTTCATGTCGCAAGGCGTAGAATGGGAGCAAGCGCGATGCGGAGGAATTGCGGTCGGGACAGTTCGTCGGCAGATGGATTTTGATGTCGGTCGTCATCTCGGCGACGCGCGCGGCGATTTTCACGGGGCGCAGGCGCAGAGTGTCGAAGTGAGCCGTCTGCAAGGCCGAACGCTCTGGCGGCTCCATGCCGAGGCACCACAGGATCCAATAAGCGCCGACGTATAGAAACAAGTATTTCGATGAAGCGGATGTGTCAGGGATTTCTTGTGTGGGCGGGCATGATGGAGAAGAAGGAGATCTCCCATGGCCCGACGCAAAGAGCCCCGCATCCCTGACGCCCTTCTGGACCAGTTGCTGGCCAGCGCCGATCCCAAGACGGCCTTCGACCCGAACGGCCTGCTCGAGGGAGTGTCAGGAATTTCGTGTGTGGGCGGGCATGATGGAGAAGAAGGAGATCTCCCATGGCCCGACGCAAAGAGACCCGCCATCCCTGACGCGCTTCTGGACCAGTTGCTGGCCGGCGCCGATCCCAAGACGGCCTTCGACCCGAACGGCCTGCTCGACGATCTGAAGAAGGCGTTGGCCGAGCGCGTCCTCAACGCCGAGATGGATCACCACCTTGCGACCGGCGAGGCGGCGAACAGCCCGGAACGGCTACGGGTCGGAAGTCGGGTTGTGACCGACACCGGCAAGATCGATCTGGATATACCTCGGGATCGGCAGGCGCGACCTTCGATCCGCAGTTGATCGCCAAATACCAGAGGCGGTTCCCCGGCTTCGACGACAAGATCATCTCGATGTATGCGCGCGGCATGAGCACGCGGGAGATCGTCGGCCATTTGCGCGAACTCTACGGCGTCGACGTCTCGCCCGATCTGATCAGCGCTGTGACCGACGCCGTTCTCGACGAGGTCGCCGCCTGGCAGGCGCGACCGCTGGAGACGACCTATCCGCTGGTCTTCTTCGACGCGATCCGGGTGAAGATCCGCGACGAGGGCCTGGTCCGCAACAAGGCGGTCCACGTCGCCCTCGGCGTGCGGGCCGACGGCGTCAAGGAGATCCTCGGGCTGTGGCTGGAGCAGAACGAGGGCGCCAAATTCTGGCTGCGGGTCATGAACGAACTGCGCAATCGCGGCGTCGAGGACATTCTGATCGCCCGTCGTCGACGGTTTGAAGGGCTTTCCCGATGCGATCCAGGCGGTCTTTCCCCGAGACGATGGTCCAGACCTGTATTGTCCACCTGTTGCGGCTCAGCCTCGATTTCGTATCCTGGAAGGATCGCAAGGCCGTGGTCGCCGAGTTGAAGCCGATCTACCAGGCGCTCGACGACGAGGCCGGCGCTGCGGCCCTCGGCGCCTTCGAAGCGAGCGAATGGGGGACGGAAATATCCGGCGATCGCCCAGAGTTGGCGCCGCGCCTGGGGCGAGGTCGTCCCGTTCTTCGCCTTCCCGAAGGAGGTTCGCCGGCTCATCTACACCACGAATGCCATCGAGGCGCTGAATTCGAAGCTGCGGCGCGCCGTCCGCGCCCGGGGACACTTCCCCACCGACGAGGCCGCGCTGAAGCTGCTGTTCCTGGTCTTGAACCGGACCGAGAATGAGTGGACGATGCCGGCACGTGAGTGGAGCCTGACCAAGGCGCAATTCGCCATCCTCTTCGGCGAGCGCTTCACAAGAGCGATGGTCTGACGATGTTCAACCCGCCCGCCCACACACGAAATTCCTGACACTCCCCCTGCTCGACGATCTGAAGAAGGCGTTGGCCGAGCGCGCCCTCAACGCGGAGATGGATCACTACCTTGCGACCGGCGAGGCGGCGAAAAGCCGGAACGGCTACGGTCGGAAGTCGGTGGTGACCGACACCGGCGAGATCGATCTGGGGATCAGCAGGCGACCTTCGCCTGGCAGGCGCGACCGCTGTAGACAACCTATCCGCTGGTCTGGGTCCACCCTCATCGAGTCGCCGAGTCCCGGCTCAGCCGCTCGAGATCGGCGTCGACCATCTCGCGAATGAGCGCATCGAGCGAGGTCTCGGGCGCCCAGCCCAGCGCCTTGCGCGCCTTGCTGGAATCGCCGAGCAGAACGTCCACTTCCGCCGGGCGGTAGAATTTCGGATCGATCACCACATGCGCATCCATGTCGAGGCCGGCATGGGCGAAGGCGATGCGGCACATGTCGCGCACAGTGGTGGTGACGCCCGTCGCCACCACATAATCGTCCGGCGTCTCCTGCTGCAGCATCAGCCACATGGCGCGCACATAATCGCGCGCATGGCCCCAGTCGCGCTTGGCGTCTATGTTGCCGAGGCGAAGCTCCTTGGCGAGGCCGAGCTTTATGCGCGCCACGCTATCCGTCACCTTGCGGGTGACGAATTCTATGCCGCGCAGCGGGCTCTCATGATTGAAGAGAATGCCCGAGGAGGCGTGCATGCCGAAGCTCTCGCGATAATTGACCGTGATCCAATGGCCATAGAGCTTGGCGACGGCGTAAGGCGAGCGCGGATAGAAGGGCGTCTTCTCGCTCTGCATCGGCTCCTGAATGAGGCCGTACATCTCGGAGGAGGAGGCCTGATAGAAGCGCGCGCCGGGGGCGCCGAGCCGCAGCGCCTCGAGCATATTGGCGACGGCGACGGCGGTGATGTTGGCGGTGAGAATGGGCTGGCGCCAGGAGGAGGCGACGAAGGATTGCGCGGCGAGATTGTAGACCTCGTCCGGCTTCACCTCCTGCGCGATGCGCAGCAGGCTGGAGAGATCGCCGAGATCGCCGTCGAGCAGCTGCACGTCATTGGCGACGCCGAGCCAGCGCAGGCGATGGTCCTCGACGCCGCGGTGCGAGGAGCGGCGGATCACGCCAGAGACTTCATACCCCTTGCCGAGCAGAAGCTGTGCGAGATAGGCCCCATCCTGTCCGGTAATGCCCGTCAGCAGCGCGCGTTTCGTCATAGTAACCTCGTTAGAAGTGTGCTTAGTTGGCACGGTCAAGACACAAATTCTTATTCTGCTTACACTGGTTCGCGCTCAAGCGTATTCCAAGTATAGCGACATGACCAGCGGCGCGACTGCCCCTCGAAATCCGGACCCCTTTTCTTCCAAGCGCAAGCCTTCACCCTGCGAAACTCCAGCCCACAGCCGGAGACGTTCGCGCTGTCCGCACTTAAAAAACCCGAGTCCCCAAAAATGCGCTCATTCTCCGCTCAAAGCGGACCGGTAATGCATCATCGCGATGGCGCGTGACGATCGCCGAGATCCCAGAGCATAAAAAGCTATGGCCGTCGCCCAAATATCTCCACTTGATCGAGATGGAGAAAATTGCGGCCAAGCAGGGCTATGCGAACGCAACGCCCATGCAGCGGCTCTGGCGGAGACCATGAAAAAGGAACGCCAGCAAGTGAAGGAAGGCTCTGGTCATTCCGGACAAAAACAGTTGTGAATGTGTCATTCGTTTGCGGCGACACCGCGATAGCGAAACGCGAGAAACGTTCTGCAACGTGATCATTGTCTGTGCGATTGTAGATCCGAACTTCTACAATTTCACAAGATTCGCCCAAATCAACGGCCCACCAAGCACCGTCGTCGTCGGAAGTGTGAAAGCTGTAAGCTCCCGTCAGAACGCCACTGACAGCACCCGAGGCATCTGCCTCAAGGGTCGCGCCTATGGAATACGCCGACAGCGAGCTTTGAGTAGCCGGGCGCCGCAGCGCCAAGTTCACTACGCCTATCGGCGCAGGAACAGGTGTGACGTTAGATCTTTGCCGCGTGACCGTTTCGGCAAAGGGCTCTGCCGAGCCTATTAACAAGTTATCTGTGACTAGATCACCGAGAACCTTCTTAATCGTCATATCATCAAAATTGTTGCTAAATGAACAGAATGCCTCAAGAAGGCTTGCCAATTTATTCTCGCCAACACCCCACTTTAAGTGACGGGCTACGTCATGTGGGCATCCATTAACAGTCGTAATCCGGAACCCATGAGATCGAAACATGGCTGCGTGCAGATAATCCTCCCATACTAAATTTCCGTAAAGTATATCAACGCGATCCTTGCTTTTCAGGCAATTATAGGCATCGAAATAGTATTTACTTATCTGGTGCTTCATGTCTCGATAACGAGCATCGAACTCGATGAAAGGGCTTGCAATTGAATATTGAGGACCAAAAGCCAAAACTCGCCCAACGTCCGGATAGTACGACGTATACGCGATGGCCCCACTTCCGCCCATAGAGTCACCAATGACGCCAACATTCCGGTAATTTTTACAAATTGCAGCAATATGCTGGAAGATCCAGCCTGTATCATGATGATTCCACCAAAGCGCATGGCGATCGGTGACGAATATAGCAGATACACCAAGTTTTGCGAGGGTTCCAGCGAACTCCTCGATTGGCTCTCCAGCACCCGCGAAACCTCTACTAGCAAACGAAACGATTACTCGATCGCAGTTTTGATGATAATGCTTTACGAAATAGTTATCAGTCACGATATCTAAAGATGACGTAATCATACCATCGTTGTCTCGCTTGTTCATTTCGTCGACTCTTGGAAACATATTCACTGTGGAGGGCATGAATGACATCTTCGTGCTAGTTCTGCTAGGTACCGAGAAAAAGAAAGATCGTCAAGCGCATCAGGCGGGGTGACCAGGCGATCGGGCTCCGAGCAGCCGATCCACATGGTCTCCGCTTTCGCCTCGTTGACCTCACTGCTGGCGAAGTCGAAGCCGGCGAGATCACGATAGTTCGGGAAGCGCGCAGACTTGAGCTGGTAGGCGATCGATCTCACCTCCCGGTCGGCGGTTTCCGCCTTCAAGAGTTGCGACAGGATCGGCAGCGCGGCCTCGAAGGCCGGGGAGCCTTCCTCGGTCAGCTCGCTGACGGCTTGCGCCATGCCGTGCATTTTGAGACTGCGCAGCATGATGACGATGGCGCCGGCGGCGGGATTATGACGCATGGCGCGCCTCCCGACCTTTGCGCAGCGCGTCGTAGCGCTCGACATTGGCCTGCGGCTCGGTGGTGAGCATCAGCGCATTGGGCGGCTTCACCGGCGGCGCGTCGACCGGCTTGCCGTCCACCAGGCGGGCTCGGGATCGGCTGCCAGAGGCGGTGACGCGCGTCCTGAACGTTCTTCTCGATTTGCCCCTTTTCCCAGCCGGAGGCCGGATTGCAGAATGCGGCCTCGAACAGGAAATGGCTGACCATGGCGGCGAAGCGGGCGTTGACCTGGCGCTCTTTGCCGCGCCCGACCTTGTCGATCGCCGTGCTCATATTGTCGTAAATGCCTCGCCGGGGCACGCCGCCCAGCACGCGGAAAGCGTGATTGTGAGCGTCGAAGAGCATCTCATGCGTCTGCTGCGGGTAGGCGCGGAGGAAGAACGCGCGGCTGTAGGAGAGCTTGAACTGGGCGACCTGCAACTTCGTCCGCTCGCCCGCAATGATCGCCCAATCCTCCGACCAGTCGAACTGGAACGCCTCGCCGGGCAGAAACGTCAGCGGCACGAACGCGCCGCGCCCGCAGGTCTGCTGCTCCCGATGCCGCGCCGCCTTCCACTCCCGCGCAAACGCCGCCACGCGATTGTAGGAGCCGTCGTAGCCGAGGGCGACCAGATCCGCGTGCAACGGTTTGACCGTCCGCTTCTGCTTGCGCGATTTTGTGGCCTCATGACGCAGCATATGCGCCAGCTTGTCGGCGAACGGGTCGAGGCGGCTCGGTCGATCGGGCGTGGCGAACCGCGGCTCGACGCTGTCCGAGCGCAGATACTTGCGCACCGTATTGCGCGACAGCCCCGTGCGTCGCGCAATCTCGCGGATCGAGAACTCCTGCCGATATCGCCAGCGTCGGATGACGCTCAATAACTCCATGTCGATCACTCCCAGGTCCCCCGCGACGGTCGAGGGGGAAAGGTTCGAACATGGGTCAGTTCTCGGTGGAAAAACTCGGGCTGCCTGGGTCAGCTCTCAGTGGAAATCAACACACGGGGGGCACGACCCGGAAACCGCCCTGGCAAATTTCACTACGCTCAAGCGTAAGACCGTATGTCCGCTACTGCGGTGGGGGGACTCCCCACCGTTTGTAAAGCCCAATCATGGGCGGGGATTGACGATTTTCTCGGGGAGACGTCGATTGAACAGGGTCTGGAGCATGGCGCAGGATCGGCTCGGCACTTTGCCGCCTGGGTCTGTGAGTCGGGCCTGTGCCTAGATCTCGGCCCCGCAGCGGTCGACCACTTCGCCAGCCACTACGGTCGGTGCGCTGGCACACCGCGATGGGACGGAGTGTCCCGGAATTACGCCTGCGGACTTATTCGGTTACAGAGGCCACCTTCAATCGGAATTGCCAATCGGGCAACCCACAACGCGGTTGACGCCCGTTGCTTTTGATGGTACATTTATTACGTATTATTACTTATATTCTCCGACAACAAGCATGGTTTATGCTTTCTTTCAACGCGAGATCCTCCCGTTATCTTGCGCCGTATTCCAAGCTAAAGATCGGTTTGGTTTAGCCGTGGATTCCTCGAACACGACGACATCTAGATTCCAACCAATTCATTCTATAGCGTTAGAGCGGGTACATACGATGGATAACAATATTCCTTTTTATTGCTACGGAACAAAAATACTTACTGTTTGCGGCGATGTTGCGGTTCAAGACCTTAACGTTGGCGATTCTGTCGTCACTATTATAGGCAAGCACAAACCTATACGTCGGGTCAGCCATCGCGAGGTCGATTGCTACCGTCACTCTGACCCAACGAGTGTCTGGCCGATTCGTATCTCTGCCCACGCGTTTCGGGAGAACGCACCAGTCCGTAATATCTATGTGTCGCCTTCGCAGGCACTTTGTTTCGACCTAGTTGGAGAAATTCTTATTCCTGCCCGCGCCCTCGTCAATGGCGCAACGATCGCCCAAGTCGAAGTGTCGAGCGTGATCTATTGGTACGTTGAGTTGGAGGGACATGATCGTCTACCTACGGAGAACCAGCCTAGCGAAAGCACTCCCGGCATGGGCAATCAGGCATTCTTTGAAGAACGCGGCGCTGTTCTTGCCCGACTCCCGGAGCTCGATGACTCTTCGATAGCCGCGCCAGAATTGTCGCGCCCTTTCTATACCGAAGGACCGATCGTCGCCGCCGTGCACGAGCAGCTACTCTCTAGGGCCAAAAGCTTGGGCTGGACGTTAGACCAAACACCTCCGCTCGATCTGCATCTGCTCGTGGACGGAACGCGGATCGAGCCGGTCGTCCGCGGATGGTTCTTTCGCTTTGCGATTCCACCGCAGGCGCAACAGGCTTGGCTGATATCTTCCATGTCGCGGCCGTCTGACGTAAGCAACAGTGATGACGGTCGCAATCTCGGGGTGTGTATTGTGGGGCTAACTCTCTGCGATGGCTTCGGATCGGAGCGATCGATCGATCTCGGCGATCCGCAGTTCGACCAACACGGCTTCCATCACTTCGAAGAGGGTCAACGTCGCTGGACCTCTGGGCTCAGCCGAATACCTCCGGCCTATTTAAAAGAATGTACGGATGGAGTGTTCCTACGCATCGAGCTAGGCGGACCGATGGTGGCGAGGTGGACTGAACCGCAGCAGAACGCGATCTCTATTTCCTCGGCCGGGGATGGTGTAAGTTTAGCCCTAGGCCCAGGACTTATTAATTCCGAGTGAGGCGTGATTCAATGTCTCCGAGATGGAGGCTTCGATGGGTGCCCCCGCGCGGGTCGAACACGGCCTTCAACTCTTCCGCGACGAATACGACGTCGCCGCCGCGGCGGAACACCGCGCCGATCGGACGCGGTGAGGTCAGGGATATCATTTTCATGATCTGCTCCTCCAATCGTTGATGTTTTTCTCCAATACGATTCCCGAAGGCCGCCTCGGGGCCGGCGGGGCAAGGGCGCGAGGAACGCGCGGGAGCCTCAGCGACAACCCCTTGCCGCGGCGGCCGTGCAGGCGGCACAGGCGCTTTCGATGATGGTCTTGCCTCGCGACCTCTGCTCACGGCCTGCGCAAATGATTGGGAAGTCTTCGCCAATCGACTAGCGGGCGCGTCGCGCGCCGCGTCGCTCTGCATCCCGCAGGCGTCCCCGGATGCAATGTTCGTCAGGGATGTCGTCCACGAATGGAGACGGCGATCCGAAGCCGCGACGGAAGCCGCAGTAGGAAATGCTGACCCGCCTCATGCCACGCGTCAGCGCGACGTACGCGAGCCGGCGCTCCTCCTCGCCGTCACCGTAGTCCGAGGGAAATACGCCCGCCTCCCAGGCGGCCAGGAACACATGGGGGAATTCGAGGCCCTTCGCCTTGTGGAGCGTCATCAGCCGCACGCGGTCGGTTTCGTCCTCGCCGGGGCGGCTGGTCGCCAGCGCCGCGTGGTCCAAGAGCTCCCGCGCCGTGTGGAACTCGCCGGCGAGCGCGATGAGCTCCTGCAGGTTTTCGAGCCGATCTTCCGAACTCTCCGCCTTGCTGTCGCGCAGCATGGCCCGATAGCCGGTGGCGTCGAGCAGCAGCGAGATCTGATCGGCGAGCGTGTGCGAGCGATCCTCGGCGATGCGACGGACCTGCTCGGCGAACAGAAGTCCGGCCGCGCGGCATTTCGTCGGCAGCTCGGCGGTGTCGAGCGCGCGCAGCAAGGAGACGTTTCGAAACGAAGCCTCCGCCTCGACCGCCTCCATGGCCTTGGCGCCGAAGCCGCGACGCGGCTCATTGATGACGCGCCGGAAGGCTTCATCCGACTGGCGATCGTCGGGCGTCGCGGCGAGCCGCAGGAGGGCGAGCGCATCCTTGATCTCGGCGCGCTGATAGAAGCCGACGTCGCCGACGATCACATGCGGGATGCGGGCGCGCATCAAGGCTTCTTCGAAGCCGCGTGACAGGAAGGAGGCGCGATAGAGGATAGCGATGTCCTGCCAGGACGCTCCCTCGGCGCGGCGGGCGAGGATCTCGTCGACGACGCCGGCGGCTTCGGCCTGGGCGTCGCGGTAGGCGACGATCTCTAGTCGGTCCCCTTGCTCTTTTTTCGTGTAGAGTGTCTTTCCGAGACGTTTCTTGTCCCGAGCGATGACCGCATTGGCGGCAGCGAGTATGTGGCCCGTCGAACGGAAATTTTCTTCGAGCCGGATCTGCACGGCGCTCGGGAAATCTTGGCGAAAGCGCCGGATATATTCGATGTCCGAACCACGCCAGCCGTAGATCGCCTGATCATCGTCGCCAACGCAGAAGATGCGCCCGTGCTGGGAGGCGAAGGACTTCAGCCAGCTATATTGCGCGAAATTGACGTCCTGATATTCGTCGGCGGCGAGCCAATCGAAGCGCGACGCCCAGCGCGCGCGATAGGCGTCGTCCTTGCGCATTGCGAGGGTCGGCCACAAGAGCAAGTCGCCGAAATCGGTGGCGTTGGCCTCGCGCAGGGCGCGCTGATAATCGGCATAGACGCGCGCCGCGGCGCGAAGGCCATAGACGTCGAGGGGCTCGCGGGAGTGAGCCGCTTTTGCGATTTTTGCTTCCACCCAAGCGGCGGCGCCGGACGGCGTGATCAGATTGTCTTTGAATTTCGCGATGCGGTTGCACATGATCTTCAAAGGATCACGTGCATTGGCGTCGCCACCCTCCTCGCCGCCGAGGTCTTGCGCCTTCATGACGCGCTTGACGAAGCGGCGGCTGTCGTCGGCGTCCACGATATCGAAATTCGGCCGAAGCTCGGCGATCTCCGGCGCGTCGCGGAGCTGGCGCGCGGCGAGGCCGTGATAGGTGCCGAGCCAGGAGGGCGCGGCGTGACCGTCGAGCACGGCGCGTATGCGAGCCGCCATTTCGGCGGCGGCCTTGTTGGTGAAGGTGACGGCGAGAATGCGCGACGCCGGGATGCGATCGACGGCGATGCGATGCACGACCGCCGCCGTGAGCGTCGACGTCTTTCCGGTTCCCGCGCCGGCGAGGACGAGGATCGGCCCCGTGTGAGACGCCGCCCGCGCCTGCTCGGGGGTCAGGGTTCGAGCCACCGTCTCGAAGGCGTCGGCGGGCGGTTGCGGCTCCGACGGCTCGTCGAAGCAGGGCTCGAAACGGTCCCACTCCTCCATGCCGGCGAGCGGGTCGTCAGAGAATCTCGACATGGCAGTTCGCTCCATTACAGCGGATGAGTTCTCCGCCTTCGGTGGCCTCGGTGGAGAAGACGAGGAAATGGTCGTCGAAGTAGAAGGCGCCGCTCTCGTTGCGTTCGCCGTCGACGACGACGCCCTCGACGCATTGCGAGCCGTCGTCGGCTTCGACCTGGACGAGCGTATCCAGGCCCCGTTTGCCGGTCGGGAGATGTCGGCAGCGGCGGCGCATCGCCTCCGGCAGGCGCGAGAAAGCTTCGGCCAGTCGCGCAAGCGTGTCCTCGATGAAGATTTCGTCGAGGGTCTCGGTGACGTCGATCGTGTCGCCGAGCTCCCCGAGCCGCTCGAGGAACAGGTCTTTCGCGAGATTCGGCGGCCAAGGCTCCCAGGGGCTCATGCCGGGCGGCAGCGGCAGGGGATCGTGATCTAGCGGCTCGAGCGTGATCTGCAGGCTCGATCTTATGTCGTCGCGGCTCCAGCCGACGACATGATAGGCTTCGTTCGCCGCGGCCTGACGATCGGCGCGCTTGTGGAGGGCGTAGCTCTCGTCTGTCCACGGCGGCAGGCCATAGCGTCGGTCGACAGCGTCCTGCAGACGCCGATCGAGCTGCGCGAAGCCTTCGCCGAGATGCGGCTTCAACGGCATGATGGGATCTATGCCGCCGACCAAGGCCTCGGTCGCGTCGTGCAATAGCTCCCGCAGTGCGTCCCGCGGCGCGAGCTTTCCTTCGCGCTTGCGCAAGGCCAGGACAGCGAGGCTGTGCTGGGCGACGCTGAGCGGCAGGTCCCAGGCGGAATATCCGCCCCAGCGGTAGGTGCGCGACAGGCCGATCGCCAGATCCTCGTCGGTCCAGGCGTCCGGCTTCGGATCGAGCAGGTCGAGCCGACCGCCCGATTGGAGCAGCATCCAGGCGCGTTGTGGTTTCATTTTGCGGCTTCCTCTCTTTGTCGGAGCATGTCGTTCCAGTCGTCGTCTTCGATCGGCGGTCTCAGCCGTTCGAAGGCGACGCCGGCGGCGTCGGCGATTTCCCGATGACGCGCGGCGTAGCGATCGCCGGCGCGATCGGCGTCGGCGGCGCTGCAGAAGACGGATCCCGGGGTTCTCGCGAGGCGGGCGGCGATCGTCTCGATCGCTGCGATCGTCTTCGGCCCCATGCCGCCGCCGGTCGCGGCGTAGAGCGTGTCGTCGCGGACGTCTTCGAATGCGGCGACGCTCAGCACATTGATCGGCGCTTCCGCGAGCACGAAGCGCGTCGGCGGCGCGGAACCGCCGGGAAGGCGGAACAGGACCTTGTCGCCGCCCTTCACCGATCCTTTGAAATCGGGACCACGGATTTCGATATGGGTCACGGCGCCGTGATCGTCGCGATGCGCGAACCAGGCGCTGCCATAGGGGCCTTCTCTCACCGCGTCGGCGGCGCGCGCCCGTTCGAGGACGCGTCGCGGCAGCACGCGCGCGCCGGCGAGATAGCGCCACACGAGCGAACCCGGCTGCAGCCGGGGGCGTCGCTCCCAGCGCTTCGAAAGCGCGAGCGCGGGCCTCGACTCTCCTCGGGAACGCTGGAAGTTGGGAAATCGCGGGGCGACGCCGGTGAAGCGGCGCAGCACTTTACGGACCTCGCCGAAATTCAGGCGCGGCTCAAGATGCTGAACGAGATCGAAGACGTCGCCCTTCGCCTCGCTCTGCGGATCCCACCAGCCCTTGCCCTCGTGATTGACGATCAGGATTTCTCCCTCTCCGCGTCGATATTTGAGGCAACTCTTCGTGCTCTCTCGGCGGTCGAGCCGCCAGGGCGGCGTCGCGCGCTCGAGAAACGCCGCGCAATGGGTCTTCGCCCGCAGCTGTTCGATTTCCGGGTCATGGCTCATGGCGTTCCGTCCCTTTCTCGGGTCGGGCGGAGCGGAGAGCTCGATTTCCTCTCGCTCCTTTCCCAAAACGCCATCGGCCGACCGCGAGACGGCCGCGCTGCAAGGGCGCGCGGAACGCGCGGGAGCAAAGCGACGCACCCTTGTCGGCGTGGACGGCGCTAGCGGTAGCCATGTCCTCCCTCTCCCTTTGCTCCGGATTCCCATTCGTGATTCACTCGTGCGCGAATGCGAAGCGGCGGCGCGGAGGGCCGGCATGGCGGCGATGGACGAGATCGCGATTGCGTTGCAGGGCCGAAATCCGGAGGCGAACCGCCATCGTTCCTGGCGCGTCGAGGCCGGGCGCGATCTGTTCGGAGCCTGGATCGTGCGCGTCTCCTTCGGCCGGATCGGCTGCGGGGGCCGCACATTCGCCCGCGAATTCGGATCGGAGGACGAGGCGCACGCCTATGTGCGCGACGGGTTACGTCGCCGGAAAGGCGCGGTTCGGCGCTGCGGGGTCGAATATCGCGTCGTCGACGCCTCGCCCGCGGCGCGGCCTCTCTTGGCGACGGTCAGATTATCGAGCGGCCAAAAGCCCTCGGAAGCGGCCGAGCCCCGCCATGAAGAGTGAGCAGCCGTCGCAAAGCGGCGCTTCGCGGGAAACGCTCGTCGGCTCGGTCGAGCGCGTGACGTTCCACAATGAGGAGAATGGGTTCGCGGTCCTGAAGGTCAAAGCCCGCGGCCGGTCGTCGGACACGCCGCGTCGATTTCCGCGGGCGAATATATTCACGCCGTCGGCGTCTGGATCAACGACCGCACCCATGGTTTTCAATTCAAAGCGGATTTTCTCAAGACCACCCCGCCGACGACCGCGGCGGGCATCGAAAAATATCTCGGCTCCGGCATGGTCCGGGGCATAGGCCCCAAGCTCGCCGCGAGAATTGTCGCCGCTTTCGGCGTGGCGACCTTCGAAACCATCGAAGCGACCCCGGAAAGACTGAAGGAGGTCTCGGGCATCGGAGAGTTCCGCGCCAAAAGAATCGCCGCCGGCTGGGCCGAGCAGAAGGCCGTGCGCGACATTATGGTGTTCCTGCACGCGCATGGCGTCGGAACCTCGCGCGCGGTGCGCATCTTCAAGACCTATGGCTTCGACGCCATCCAGGTGATGACCGAAGATCCCTATCGGCTCGCCCGCGACATTCGCGGGATCGGCTTTCGCACGGCCGACGCCATGGCCATGAAGATGGGCGTCGGGAAAGAGGCGCCGCTGCGCGCCGGCGTGTCCTTCGCGCTGCAGGAGGCGACCGACGACGGTCACTGCGGGCTTCCGGTCGAGAGCCTGCTCACCCTGGCGGTCAAGCTGCTCGATGTCGACAAGGCGATCGTGCGGACGGCGCTCGATCACGAGCTCGCCGGCGCGGAAGTCGTCGGCGACACGATCGGCGGCGCGCCCTGCGTCTTCCTGCGCGGGCTACACACGGCGGAGCGCGGCGTCGCCGAGCGGCTACGAGCCTTGGCCTCCGGCGCGCCGCCCTGGCCGCGGATCGATGTGGAAAGAGCCGCCCCCTGGGTCGAGAAGCGGACGGGCAAGACCCTCGCGCCCTCGCAGCGCGCCGCGATCGAGATGGCGCTCCGCTCCAAAGTCGCCGTGATCACCGGCGGTCCTGGCGTCGGCAAGACGACCTTGCTCGATGCGATTCTGCGCATCCTCATCGCCAAGGGAACGAAAATTCTGCTCGCCGCCCCGACCGGCCGCGCGGCCAAGCGCATGGCCGAACAGACCCGCATCGAGGCGAAGACCATTCACCGCCTGCTGGAGATCGATCCCAAGACAGGCGGATTTCGACGGGGGCCGGACAATCCTCTCGACTGCGATCTTCTCGTCGTCGACGAGACCAGCATGGTCGACATCTCGCTCATGTATGCGCTCACCAAGGCCATCCCCGGGCCATCGGCGCTCTTGCTGGTCGGCGACGTCGATCAATTGCCGTCGGTCGGACCGGGTCAGGTGCTGGCGGACATCATCGAATCGGGAGCCGTCCCGGTCGCGCGCCTGACCGAAGTGTTCCGGCAAGCCGCCAAAAGCCGCATCATCGTCAACGCCCATCGGATCAATCGCGGCGACATGCCGCAACTGCCGACGCGAGGGGAGGAGTCGGATTTCTGGTTCGTCGACGCTGACGATCCCGAGAAGGGAGCGGCCAAGGTGGTGGAGATCGTGCGCGACCGAATTCCACGGCGTTTCGGCCTCGACCCGATCCGCGACATCCAAGTGCTCTGTCCGATGCAGCGCGGCTCGCTCGGGGCGCGAGCGCTCAATGTCGATCTGCAGAAAGCCCTCAATCCCGACCCGCCGGCGAAGGTGGAGAAATTCGGATCGATCTTCGCGCCGGGCGACAAGGTCATGCAGACCGAGAATGATTACGATCGCGACGTGTTCAACGGCGACCTCGGAACCGTCGTGCGCATCGACGAGGTCGAGGGCGCGCTCGTCGCGAGCTTCGATGGCCGCGATGTGGAATATCCGTTCGGCGAGCTCGACGCCCTGGTCCCGGCCTATGCAACCACGATCCACAAGTCGCAGGGTTCGGAATATCCTGCCGTGGTCATCACGTTGGCTACCCAGCATTACACCATGCTGGCGCGCAATCTCGTCTATACGGCGGTCACGCGCGGCAAGCGTCTCGTCGTTCTCGTCGGTCAGCGCCGGGCGCTGGCGATCGCAGTGAGAAGCGGCGCGGGCAGAAAGAGATGGACGAAGTTGAGGGAGTGGTTGAAGGTTTGAAATCGACCACCGACGTGGCGCACCGGCGAAAAGCACGAGACCCCGGGCCCTGCGTCAGGGACAGCAACGAGACGGGCGCATGAAAACGCAAGACATGAACGAGAGCGCCCCGCCGACCAACGACAACGGGGCGACGACCGTGACCTCGGGACGCCGAGCGATGCGCGCCAGCCCGCAGGCCGAAGCGCGCGGCATCGAGGTCGTGCGCCTCCACCAAAGGCTGGAGGATTGGCGCGATTGCCGTCGTCTCGCCGACGCCGAGAGGTGGCCTGCGCTCGCATACGAAATCATCTGCATCGAGATTCACGCGCTGGAACGGGACATCGCCCGACGCGTCGGTGAATTATATTGAGGCGCGACGCGACGGGTAGACCCGACAGGCCAGAGCGCCTGTCGCGCCGCGGATCGGGCGGCCGCTCGGACCCGGGCTTTGGCGAGGGGCGCCGGGCCTAGCCGCGACAGTCGACCGCGGTCACGGGCACCGACATCGGGCGCGCATGGGACGCGCGGAGCTTCGCGGAATGGAGTGGTTATGGAACCTTGCGCAACGTCTACCCTTTTGCAAGGTCGCCGATTTGGTCGCCCCGGCCGCACTCTCCTGTGGGCAACCGCTCCGATATCGTAAATCAGCGACCAATGTCGCCTTGCCGAGCGTATCCTCACAGTGGAAGAATCCTGTTCGGACGCCCCAAATGAGCAGAGAGACACCGTACCTTTTCGATGGACACCCAACCCATGGCCCTCGTGGAGCTGTTGTCCACGAGGGCCATGGAAGAAGTGCGCGGATATAACGAAAACACCATTCTAAACACGCCGGTCGAAGACTTAATTGAAGAGCTTGTCGAGAAATATAAGCCGGACGTTCCGGCCATCAACGCTGAGAACACCTACGTCAGCGAGAAGGAAAACAAGCGCGAGGAACAGTGGCGCGATGATTTCGGTTGGAGCCGCGGCGGATCGCGGACGGTCACGGAGAATCTGGTGACGTTCCACGTTTCGTTCACCGGAGACGCCACCCTCTTCACCTTGTCGCCCCGTAGTCGTTCGATTCCCGGCCCCCAGGCATCGGTCAATGGCCGTGAGCTTCTGATCACCATGGTGGCCGACAGGAACACGCCGGAGACGATGAAGGCAGCCTTCAACGAAACGATAATGAGCATCAACCAGCACCTCGCCACCATGCGGAACGACTTCCGCAACGTGGCCGCTCATTTCGAAGGCCCTGCCCGTCAGTACTTGGAGCAACGCCGAGCGACGATCCTGCAGAATAAGAACACTGTTTCTGCGCTTGGCTTCCCCATGAAGCGTCGAGAGAGAGCGCCTACAACCTATATAGTGCGCCAGAGGTGCGGAGAAAGATTACCCAAGTTCGTCCTGCCACGACCGCGCCTTTCAAGCCTGAGCCGACGCTGGACGAGGCGGAATACACGCACATCCTCGGAATCATCGACAACATGACGAAGGTGATGGAGCGGAGCCCGCACACGTTCGCCAAAATGGGCGAAGAGGACAATCCGGCAGCACTACCTCGTGCAGCTGAACGGTCAATATGTGGGGAACGCTACCGGCGAGACGTTCAACGCCACCGGGAAGACCGACATCCTCATCCGGTCGGAAGGCCAGAACATCTTCATCGCCGAATGCAAATTCTGGCACGGCGAGAAGGGATTTGTCGATACGGTTAGCCAGCTCCTATCCTATGTGACGTGGCGGGACACCAAGACCGCCGTTGTGATCTTCAACCGCAATAAGAACCTAAGTGGCGTGATCCAACCCGTCCCGGAAAGTGCGGTCCTCGAAGCGGTGAAAAAGCTGAACGCCCCTTACACCCCCCTAGCGGAACAGCCCGACGACGCGTAGTCACGAATAAGAACGGTTAGTGTGCTTGCAACTCGGCGAGCCCTCAACGGCAAATAAGGAGGAATCCTTTACCTGTTCATCCCCGCGCCTGCGGGGAACGTTCTCAGAAACGCATGGAAACTCATTTTTCTTCAAGATGTTAAAGGCGCGCCGTTGTTGGTGCAGGGCCGTCGGGTGCCTGCGCAGCGGCATCTCGGCGTCAATCGCATCCGTCTTCGCCCGCCGATCCACTGGCAGGCACTACGTCTGCCTCAGTCTTTTTCCGAAGGTTCGTTCATCGCACACGCCGAATCAGCATGAGCCCGCAGCCGAACGCCCGAGCGCGTCCGAAGCCCCGTGCGAGATTGTCGAGGAAAAGCTCAGGCTCGATGACAGTGAGAAACCCGTCAAAGGAGAGAACCGAAGTGGAGATCGTCTCTCTGCGAGCGACGGCGCGCACTCGGACGATATCCCGGTCGATCTCAATCTGACGATAACCGTCGATTTTCAACGCATCTGCCGGTGAAATCTCGAATCCCGCCCGTGCGCCTTGGCTTTCGAGCCAGCGTCGGCCTTCCGCTTCGATAATCTGTAGGCGCATCGAAGGGCGCTCCTCTCGCGGAACCGTCGCGAGTGAGTGCATCACGACATCATCGCGGCGTCGGACTTTTTTTCCATCGACAATACGCCAGTGCGTCACAGCCGGATTGGCGAGAAGCGAGAAGCTGAGCCGATCGCCTTTTTCGAGGGCCGGCGCAAACTCCTTTGTCTCGACGTTGAAGAGTGGCGAATCTTGATCTGGCAGACGATGCGATAGGACGAGGAAGCGCGTCGCCGGTGCGCCGAGATCCTCGCGCCGATACAAGAAGTCTCGCGTCGCGTTCCGATCCCCCGCGAATAGAGACCAGATGAGGCGATGATCGACATGCAATCGCGCCGCGGGGTCGGTCGGCGCGAGGACCGGTGCGACGGCCTCGAGGCTTGGCACGCTTTTCAGCGTCGCGCGGGAAAGAAAGAGCGGCGTCATCGCGGGACTTTGCCCCACGATGTGACTACATGTTCGTCGCGCAGATCGAAACGCCAGAGCTTGCGATCCAGGACGACATCGCGGCGCGTTTCGACGCATGTCGCGTTATTCGGAAACCCAGTGAAATAGTCGTCCAACGCAATTTCGCCGTCGCGTTCGAAATAATGGGCGTAAGCGTCTGGACGCCTTCGGCGACGATCATATTCGGCGAGCGCATCCACCAGCGTCTCCGCTTCGACGAGAAGCGGATCGGGAGGCAAACCGAGTGGACAGGATTTACGGCCTAGATAGAGCGTGAACACGGGCTTGCGTAATGCCTGCTCCAGACTCTCAAGCGTGAACAGGCTCTGTTCTAATGCTCCGCATGCGATGAGGAAGGCGCAATCGGCGCGGTAGTCCCGCCGCGAGAGGATTGTGTTGCGCTTGCCTGCGAGTTCTTCGCGCCGCGTCGCCCACGTCGTGCCTTTGCGCGTCGGTGGCGTCTGCGTGGTGTGATAATCGACGATCAACGGGCCGAGGCGATCACGGCGCGAGGCGAAGGCGAGCGCAGCGGCAAACTCAGCTTGGCGGGGGTCGGCGCGCTCGAGGCCGAGCGCCGCGCCGAGCAGGCCCGCCAGCGCGGAATGGCTGGGCCGCGCGCCCGTCTCGCGTCGCTCGCCAACAGCAACGTCGCCGAAAGAGCCGAGTGGCGCCACGAGCTGAAAGAGGAGAAGCTTTCGCATTACAGCGCCTCACTAGCGAAGCCGACAATCTCGGCGAGCGACCCCTCGCCCGTGAGAGCGTTCATCCGTCGTTCGACGACGCCCTCGTGGCCATAAACGGCGGCGAAATTTTCCCGCGTCTCCACGAGCTTTTCGATCGAGGCATTCAGAAAATCCAACTCTTTCGCGACGCGCTCGATCGGCTGCAGAAAGGCGCCGGCCAGCGTGCGCGGCGCGGCGTCGCCGCGTTCCGCCAGAATAAAATGCGCGCGCGCAAAACTGGCGAAGCTCGCGGATTTGCCGCGTGGACCAATGGTAGCGCTCGCACGGATCAGCGCCTCGATCGCCTTCTTCGCCACCTCGGCGTCACCGCCGAGATTTTTCAGCAGCAGCGCACGATCGATGTTAATGTAAAGGTAGAACACGCCGGCGCCGAAGCCTGTCTCGCCGATGAAGCCGGCGCCAGCGTCCTCCGCATTTGTCTTGAGATCGTCGACCGCGGTGTAGTAATCCTCGTCGACGACGACTTTATGCGTGGTGACGGCGTGGGCGACCTGCACCGCCGCCTCGCGATTGAAATCCGGGCTATCGGTGAGCATGCGTCCGAACATGGCGATGTCAGCCGCCGTATCGGTCTTACGCAAGAGCACCTCTGCAAGAGCCTTTTTCTCTCCGATGGCGCGTTCTCCCGCGGCGCGGGACTCAGCGTAGACGATCGCGGCCGCGCGTTCCTCGGGTGAGATGAAGGCGAGCTGCTCCGTGAATTCGGGTTTGGGATCGTTTTCGCGTTTCACCTTGCCAAAGGCCGACGCGACCTCGCGGGCGATCTCCATGGCTTTAGCCTCATCGAGCCTCCCGCGCAAATGATCGAGAACGACGGAGCCGATCCGCTGCGTGCGGTCGCCGAGATGCTGCGCGAGCACGTCATGTGCGATGTCACTCGTACGCCAAGCGCGTTTCAAGGATTGGCTCGACACACGCAGCCGTGTGGCACCGCCGATGACCGCGGTCTTGGGTTTGCCCGTGTCGTCGCGGTTGAGGTTTGACGGCGGATAAAATGTCAGCAGATGCAACTGAACGAACCGGTTCATGATCGTGCCTCGAGGGATCCCGCCTCGGCGGTCGTGGCCGGCCGTTCGCCAGCGCCGTAATAGTCGAAGACCAGATCGCGCCGCGTCTTGTCCTCGTCGAAGAAGAGGACAAGCCTAGCGATATCGCGAACGCTCGCGGCAAAGCCGGCGATGGCGATCGCGCGTCGAAACGACGCCGCGATCTCCTCCTCCTCCGTTGCCTCCAACAGGCGCTTGAAACGTAGAAGCGACAGTTTCGCCGACTGCTCATCGGAGAAATTTTCTCGTCCGACACTTCGACCGAAACGCAGTCGCTCGTCGTCACGAATCGTGGCCAGAACACAGGCTAGCGTGGCGACCCGCGGCAGCCGCGCCTTCGAGGCACCGAGCGCATGAAACAATTGCAGCGTCGCCTCCTCGTACATGGCCTCGGCTGGCGACGCCCTCCGCAGCCTCGCCCTCGCGACGCGATCCTTGCCGCCTTCTCTCTTGTCGGGATGTCGGCCGTCAAGGGTTTTCCACCATTGAAATGAGATGAATCCATAGTCAAGCGCATTGGTCTGCGCGGCCTTCTTGCTCATTTGCCCTTCCCTCATTTTTTGTCGCCTTTGCCCGTCCTGGACAGCGGGAGCTCGAGCGTGGTGAAAACCTTTCGTCCCAGAGCACCACGTCCGAGAAAAACGCCGATGAGTGCGCGGCGTGCGGGAACGGCGCGTTCCATGATTTTCGTTGGCATGTCACCGAAGCTCACCGCCTCGTCGAAGAGGATTATCGCGTGCTTACGCAGGATGCCGAGCCATCGTTCGACGAGTGGCCTACGCTCCTCTTCGGTGTCGAGTGTTTCGACCGCGTCGAACAACCCGTGAAGATGATTGAAGAACGCAGCTCGCGTCTCTTGAAAGAACCGTTCACGTAATGCGGCGAAAGGCGATGCCTTGCCGTCCCCGCGCTCGCCGGCGAGCGCGGTGCAAACCGCGATTCCGAGCGCGCTGGCGACAAGATCGGCGGCCTCGACAAACCGACGGGTTAGGCCGTGGAGATGCGCCTGGCGTTGCTCGCTTGTCGTCGCTGGAAGAATGAACAGGGGTATCTGCGCTTCGACGAAGCCGCGGGCCTTCATATTGTCCATGTCGTAACCGCAGGCGAGCAAACGACATTCCGTCACGCGCGCGCCGTCGTGGATATCGGCAAGACGCGTCTTCGCCTCGATGACCATTTTCGCGGGCCGGAACGCATCGTCCGCCGATCCCGCGAGCGCCGGCCAGTCGGTGTAGAGAACGCCGCCCGGCTTCGGATGCACAGGCAGCCACGACGGCGGCGTTGCCTTCGATAAATAGTAGGGCGACAGCGGATGTTGAAAGGCGGGATCGTAGGCCGCGCCCCAGGTCCGCATGCGAAATCCCGTCACAATGACATCGTCGACGTGGCCGGTAAGAGGACAGAGCGTGCCGGCGTCATTGCGGGCAAAGATGAGCCGTATGCGGCGCGGCATTCCCCAAAAAGCTTGCAAAACATGCGCCGTCCACGGCGCGCGATTGGAACTCGGCGCAACGAGACGCGGCGGTTTGCCATCAGACGGAAATGTCGGCGCGAGCCACGGAAAGACGCGGTCCATTTCATCGTGGGCCCGGGCGAAGGCTTCATCTTCCGGCGGCGTCGCGAGCCACAGCATCTGCCACAGAGCAATCTCTTCTGGGGGCGCGACGAGCGTCGTCATCGGACCGCCACCGCGTAGAGACGTCCGATGGCCGGCGCCTCCCGAGGGCGCGAAGATCTGGAGCGCATAGAGCGCGATGGCCGTCGCTGCACGGGACAGAGAATCGATGCGCCCCCGCTTCTGAAACAGGTCCTTATTCTCTTTCAACGTATTAGCGCCCGGCGCATCGATTAGCAGACCGACGACCGGCGAGTCTTCGGTGTCGATCAACATATCAAAGTCCTGCATAAAACGCGGCTCTTCGCCGTCCAGATTGAAAGCCCCTGCAAACGGCGCGAAAGCTTTTTCGAGTCGATCGGCGTCGGGGGGCGTCTCCCACCATGTCTTCCACTTCCGATGGTTGCTGGGTGCAGGAAATGCGGTCGCGAGCAGGCCGATCATGAATTCGCGCGACGCCGCATCGAAGTCAGGTCGACCCCAGGCGAAGGCGACGATAGGGTCGCGGTCGATGTCGGAGGCGATTTCGGACGGACGGATTACGCACTTGCTGCCGCTGCGACGGCGCACTGGAAGCCAAGGGCTTTGAAGGAGAGAAAAATGCGACATGCAAGCCCCCAACAAGGTGTTGACAAACGGCGATGCCTTTTTCTCCACAAAAGAGATAATCCTGGCAGAGTCCAATGATGAACGAACTAAAGCGCTAGTATGCATAGGAGAAGCTGCATGGCAGATTGTGCGCGCTCATCATCCTTTTGCACCAACCGCTCACATCGGTCCATCCCCGTTTCATTTGCCAAGCTCGACCCTTAACCCGATTTCCGCGTCATACCAAGCCTCTCTCGCCTTGCCCCTCTCGTCGGCCAATCGGGTTTGCCCGGCCGCGGCAGCCGCCCCTTCGAACCGTGCCGCAGCGTCGGATCGACACCGCCGATCATCGCGAGCGGCAACGGTGCTGCCCATTTCAGCCGCTCGGCAAAAACGATATCGGCCTTGCGCAAGGAGAAAACATCCCCGCCTCGCGCAGCACTTCCCGAGCCGCCGCGGCGTCGAGGGCGGGGCGACGGGCGAGCGTCGCGTTGCACTTAGAGCATCGTCCGAGCGTGGCGATTCAATAAAGCGGGACGGATCCCATATCTGAAGCGGAGCGCTGATCGGCAGTGAACGGCCCGAGCGGTTGGGAGGGGATCATGGCGCTGTCGATGGATCTTCGCGAGAATGAGATGAATGTAAATCGGATTGAACGAAGCCGCTATCGCGGAGGGGGCGGCGAGGTCGCGTGATTGGCCTCCTGTCTGAGAGGATTTGGGTGTTGCAGCCCACTCTCAAACAGGAGGTTCCAGATGGCCGAGATCAGCCCTCTGCGTCGTCGCATGATCGAGGACATGACGGTCCGCAATCTTCCGCCGGCGACCCAGCAATCCTACATCCACGCCGTCGCGAAGTTCAGCCAATATTTCGGGCGTTCGCCCGATCGCCTGGGACTGGAGGACGTCCGCGCCTTCCAGGTGCATCTGGTCTCGAAGGGCATATCCTGGGCGTCGCTCAATCAGACCGTCTGCGCGCTGCGTTTTTTCTACGGCGTGACGCTCGGTTGCGAGACGATCCCGGCGCGGATCGCCTATGCGCGCGAGCCACGCAAGCTGCCGTCGGTGCTGAGCGCCGACGAAGTGGTCCGCTTTCTCGAATCCGTCTCGAGCCTCAAACCACGCGTCGCGCTCACCGCCGCCTATGCCGCGGGACTGCGCGTGTCGGAGGTGATCGGCCTGAAGGCGGCCGACATTGACAGCGACCGCATGGTCATTCGCATCGTGCGAGGCACGGGCGGCAAGGAGCGCTACGCTATGCTGTCCGAGCAGCTTCTCGGCAACCTGCGCAGCTATTGGCGCCTCGCGCGGCCCGAGAGCTTCTTGTTTCCCGGTCGCGACAAGGACAAGCCGATCGAGCAGACCGTGCTGCACGCCGCCTGCCGCTCGGCGCGCGCCGCGGCCGGCATCGACAAGAGAGTGAGCGTCCATGTCCTGCGGCACAGCTTCGCGACGCATCTGCTGGAGTGCGGCGTCGACATTCGTATCATCCAGGTGCTGCTCGGCCACGAGCATCTGTCGACGACGGCGCTCTACACGCGAGTTTCGACACAACTGATCAGCGGGACCAAGAGCCCCCTGGATCGTCTTTCCTTGGAGGTGACGCCGCCCGAGTGAATGGGCGTGGCGAAGCCGGCGATCGAGCTCGCCGACATTTTCCGTCGCCATGGCGACGCCTATCTTCGCGATCACGCCGGGCATGTCGGCCGGGGCGAGCGACGCGTCATGGGCGCCATCGCGGCGTGCCGGACGGCGGTGCTCGGCGACCATGTCGAGCGATGCGACGATTGCGGCGCGAGGCGCATCGCCTACAACTCCTGCCGCAACCGGCATTGCCCAAAATGCCAAGGCGCGGCGCGCGCCGCCTGGCTCGACGCGCGCAAGGCGGAGTTGCTGCCCGCGCCCTATTTTCACCTCGTATTCACCCTGCCGCCGGCGGCGGCCGAGATCGCCTTCCAGAACAAAAGGATCGTCTACGCTGCGCTGATGCGCGCCGCCGCCGAGGCGACTATGACGCTCGCCGAAAATCCCAAACGCCTCGGCGCCAGGATCGGCATGCTCGCGGTTCTCCACACCTGGGGTCAGACGCTCACCCATCATCCCCATGTCCATTGCGTCGTCCCCGGCGGCGGCCTCTCGCTCGATGGCGAGCGCTGGATCTCCTGCAAGCCGGGCTTCTTACTGCCGGTGAAGGCGCTGGCGCGCCACTTCCGCCGATTGTTTCTCGCCGCCCTCGAGGCGACCTTCGACAAAGGCGAGCTGCGTTTTTTCGGCGAGCTGGCGCCGCTCCACGAACGGCGCGCGTTCGCCGGGCGCATCAGCACGCTGCGAAAGATGGACTGGATCGTCTACGCCAAGCCGCCTTTCGGCGGCCCCGAGCAGGCGCTCGCTTATCGCACGCTACACTCACCGCACGGCGATCGCCAATTCGAGGCTCGTCGCGGTCGGCGACGACGAGGTGACCTTCTCCTACAAGGACTACCGCCGCGAAGGATGCCGTCGGACTATGCGCCTCCCGCCGGACGAGTTCATTCGCCGCTTCCCGTTGCCTGATGGCTTTCATCGCATCCGCCATTACGGCCTGCTGGCCAGGGCCGACCGCGAGAGGCGGCTCGCGCTATGTCGTCGTCTCGCCGCCGCCGATCATCCGGTCGAGCCGAAGGTACGCGCATGCGACGCCCCATCCACCGCCGCAGCGCAGGTCTTCCCATGCCCCGATTGCGGCGGGCTCATTCGCCGCATCGGCGCCGTTCCGCCCGCGAAGGCCCGCCCGTTCCATTGCGACACGTCATGAGCCCGACCATCGCCTCTACCCGGAGGGAGCGCCGAACAGCTCCCCGTTTTGCTCGTCGCACCATGTGCCGACGGAACGCCGTCTCGCGCCACACGCACGACAATCGTCATCATCTCGACGCCGCTCCCACGACAGACAGCCACGAATTCCGCCCGTTTCGATCGCTTCTCGCCAACCCGCCAAGTTCTCGTCTCCTCCGACGAGCGCCGCCGCCCCCGCCGCGGCCTTGCGCCAATCGGCGACGAGACGCGCTTTCCCCATAGCGGCTAACGACCCGCGCCTTCGTTCAATCCGGCTTATGTGAGGTCCGCTTCCGGGCAGACCAAACATTGCGCCGCGGACCTCACATAACCCTCCAGATTCCATTCTTGACCCAGGGCGATCGGGTGAAGAAGTAGGTGACAGATCGCTCTCATGCTGAATCAGTCGACCGCCTGTGATTTGGGCAGGAGGTCAGGTCGATGAACGAGAACGGGTCGGATTGCGGGGCTTTGGCTGAGACGACGGTGTTCCAGCAATATTTCAACGAGATGCCCGACGAACGGCAGCCTGGCAAGGTGATGTATCCGCTCGACGAGATTCTGCTCTTGTCCCTGCTCGCCGTGCTGGCCGGGGCGGAGGCCTTCACGGACATCGCGCGCTTCGGCGAGAAGAAGCTCGACCTTTTGCGTCGTTTCCGGCCCTTCGCCAACGGCACGCCGGCGCATGATCACCTCGGCGACATCTTCGCCACGCTCGACGCCGAAGCGTTCCAGCGCTGCTTTGTCGCCTGGACCGCCGCGTTGACCAAGGCGCCCGTCGATGTCATCGCCATCGACGGGAAGACCTCGCGCCGGTCCGAGGCGAAGAAGAATTCCAAGCTGCCGATCCACATGGTCTCGGCTTTCGCCGCTAGGTACCGTCTGGTCCTGGGGCATGTCGCCGTTGCGGAAAAATCGAACGAGATCGTCGCCATTCCCGCGCTCTTGGACATGATGGCGATCGAAGGCGCCGTCGTGACCATCGACGCGATGGGCCGCCAGCGCGCCATCGCCAAGAAGATCATGAACAAGAAGGCCGATTACATCATTGCCCTCAAAGGCAATCAGGGAACGCTCCATGAAGCCGTGAAGCTGCTTGCCGCCGAGCAGAAAGCCAATGGATTCGAGGACGCCACGGTCAGTCGCCTCAAGACGCTCGACGGCGAGCACGGCCGCATCGAGACGCGTCGCTATACGGCGTTCCACGACATCGGTTGGCTGAAAGAGAGACACGATTGGCCGGGGCTCGAAGGCGAGGTCATGGTCGAGAGCCGGCGTGAGATCGACGGCGAGAGCACGCAGGAATCGAGGTTCTACATTACCTCGCTGACGCTCGCCGCCGCTCTGGCCGGCCCGATGATCCGCGATCACCGGGCGATCGAGAACAGCCTGCACTGGGTCCTGGACATGGCCTTCCGCGACGACGAATGCCGCGTGCGAACCGAAAACGCCCCGGCGAATTTCACCACGCTCAAGCACATAGCCAATAATCTGATCCGCACAGCGCCCGGAATAGACTCCCAGCGCCTCAAG
The DNA here is from genome assembly GCF_000379125.1 of Methylosinus sp. LW4. Taxonomy (NCBI): domain Bacteria; kingdom Pseudomonadati; phylum Pseudomonadota; class Alphaproteobacteria; order Hyphomicrobiales; family Methylocystaceae; genus Methylosinus; species Methylosinus sp. LW4. The sequence goes on from NZ_KB900627.1 coordinate 835,156, forward strand.
CGAATGACCGCTGCCTGGGACGACGAATTCCTCGCAAGCCTCGTCGCAGCCTGAAAATCCTTCACCCGATTCCCCCGTTTCTTGACCCCTTTTAAGGAATTTTATGGCAGCTAAATCAATCGCTTATGTGGTTGCCTCTACGCCGATCGGCTTCGTGACCCCGCGCCGATGTACAATCAACAACGGTGCGCCGTTTGACACCGTGAGGGAAATGAGATGTAATGCGCTCGGCCAAGAGTGCTTCCCGCAGGCGCGGGGATGAACCGGTCGGCGGCGACGTGGACGGGTTGAGACGCGAGTGTTCCCCGCAGGCACGGGGATGAACCGGTAAAGTCAACGGCGTGATGTCCATGTACCCCCGAACGTGGGCAAGGAGTTCGGCCATTTGGCGTCTCCCTCACTTATCTGGGCTTGCGGCTTTCCCGCAACCGGCTCTGCCACGCGCCAAATAAGGTGAAAGTCCAGCGTCAATCAGGATGAGAATTGCGGGGTGTCGGCGTGCGCCGAAAAAAGTGAACCGCCCCGGGAACGCCGGAGGTTGTTTGGTTTGAGTCATGCCGCCATAGCGGGCTCATCGAGTTGCGCATAGTAACGCGCTTCGGCTTCGGCCGGCGGAATGTTTCCGATCGGCTCCAGCAGTCTGCGATTGCGATTGTTGAACCAGTCGACTCATTCGAGCGTGGCGAACTCCACTGCCTCGAAGCTCTCCGCCACGGCCCGCGTCGCCAGATCAGCTCGGCTCGCCATCCGGCATCATGACCGTCGCTTTCAGCATCCGGCGCACCAAGTCGACCACCCGGCAATCCGCGACCTTCTGACCGAGGCGGTCGAGAAGACGCTGGTGGTGAACTCGATCGAAAAATTTCTCCAGATCAAGATCGACCACAATCAGGCAACCGGCTTGCAAATGCTCCTTCACCTCAGCGACGGCCGTATGCGCGCCCCGTCCAGGACGGAAACCGTGGCTGCTCGGATGGAATGTCGGCTCGAAGATCGGCTCCAGGACCTGGAGCAGAGCCTGCTGCGCGACGCGGTCCACCACATTTGGAATGCCGACACCGCGTTGTCCGCCTCCGGTCTTCGGAATGAAGACGCGGCGGACTGGACCCGGTCGATAGCGTTCCGTGAGCAGCGCGCGGCGCAGATCGTCGATCAGCACAGGGGCTCGCGCCTGGGCCTCTTCGACGATCTGCCCATCAGGGCCTGGCGCTCCCTTGTTGCGTATCACGTTCAGAAGCGCCGAAGACAAGTTCTCCTCGGACGCCACTTCTTCCAACAGCCGACCGAGGTCGGCTGCGCAGGCGATGGTTCTTGCCGTGCGTTTGCGCTTCGCTTTTTGCAGCAAAAACGCGCGCTGCTCGGACGCGTCCGAGCGCGCATCGCTTCCGCCCCCTTTCGGGCTGTCGGCGAACACGAGGCTCAATTGACGGGGAATCATCCTTCTCAATCCATCCCTCCCTTCGCTCCCCCGGCTTTCACCGGCTTCATCGCTATTATGGAGAGATCCGACTTCTGCATGGGCGTCGGCCGGTCGTCGCTCACCTTCTCCCAGCCTACCGTTCGAAACAGACCCATGCAGACCTCCCAGGGTAAGAACATCGAATGTCCCGCCGCCGCCGCTCCTTTTACCGCCCCAGCCTCGGTTGGATTTCGGGCGTCGCGTTCAGAGGCACGCTGACCCGGCTGGACCGGCCTGTCGAGGAGTTCACTGCTCGTTCGGTGCTGCGGTTCGCCACTGGGCTTCTTCCCCACCCGCCCTCGCGGACGCGCAGTTGCCCTCGGCTCGTGGTTGCTACCAACTCGCCCCACGAAGGACTTTCACCTCCAATTCGATGCCCATGCCTGGCACACCTCTGGTCGGGCTACGCCCCCCCGACGCCGCGACAAAATCGCGAAAGCCCCGCGTTCAGCAAACCCCAGCAGGAATCCACCCTATTTTCGCGGGGCGCTGTCCAAATAAGCGGGGCCAGCTCTGACCGCCGCTGCGACGATTGGGTTGAACCAATTGTCGAAAAGCAGGATGTCGGCGGCGACAGCCCGTCTTCATGGTATCCTTCGTCATGGCGAGTCTCCTTTCCAGCGCTCCAACGGTGGAATCACTCGCGTTCAGCACCCCGGAGATTGCGCCAAACCAATTCCAGCCAATCCCGCGACGGTACCGTTCCAAAATCGATCCAGGGTCTGCTCATGAGAGGAAAAATTTTTATCAGCTACCGACGAGATGATAGTGGCGCTCATGCGTTGAACGTCGCGCAGTATCTCCAAAACAAGTTGGGCAGGGAAAGGATATTCATCGATATCGATGGCATACACTCGGGGCAGAATTTCCGAAAAGTGATTTACGATAAGCTTGACCGATGCAAGATCACGCTCGCGATCATCGGGCCCAATTGGGTCGTGGCACGTGACGAGAAATCGGGCGGTAAGCGCCTTGACAATCCCGAGGATTGGGTCCGTCTTGAGATCGAAGGATCCTGGGAGCGCAAAATCCCAGTGGTTCCGGTCTTGGTATCCGGAGCGAAATTACCATCGAAGAGCGATTTACCGGCGTCATTGCAGCCCCTTGTTGACTATCATGCCGCGACTGTGGCGGCCGGTAGCGGCTTTCGCAACGACATGGAGGGCCTTGCGCGCGATGTGGCCGAGTTGATGGAGCGTCGTCCCTGGGGGCGGATGACTGCTGCTGCATTGGCGATCCTCCTCGGCGTCTATGTGACAGCCCATCTGCCTTGGCGACCTCCGTTCCCGCCACCGCGCCCCGCCCCGCCCGATCCCGCGATCAAAGTGCCGCCCGGGTCGGGGACGCCCTTTCAAGACCCACTCGGCAACGGAGAGCCCTGTCCGAAGTGCCCGGAGATGGTCGTTGCGCCTGACGGCAGCTTCGAAATGGGAGAAGAAGGCCACCAGCACCCGGTGACATTCGCGCGACCATTCGCAGTCGGGCGGTATGCTGTGACGTTTGAGCAGTGGGACGCTTGCGTAGCTGACGGCAAGTGCGAGCCACCAGGACCGAATGCCGAAAAATTTCGGTCGGTCAAACGAGGGCCAGTAGCCGGCATTTCCTGGGATCAGGCAAACGCATATTCGAAATGGCTGTCAAGCAAGACCGGCAGGTTCTATCGTCTGTTGAGCGAGGCCGAACGCGAATACGTGACCCGCGCCCGAACGACGACATCGTACTGGTGGGGGAAAGATACTTCCTCTAAACAAGCGAACTTCGGTAATAGTTCTTACTCCCCCGTTTCAGTGGAGAAGTTCGCAGCGAATCCCTGGGGTCTCTACCAGGTGCACGGCAACCTTTGGGAATGGACCCAGGACTGTTGGCATGGCGCTTCGGACTACGTTTGGCATCCCGACTCGGACTACCCAGCAGGTGCGCCAAAAGATGGCCGCGAATGGATAACGGATGGGGACTGCAGTAGGCGCGTCGTCCGCGGCGGCGCTTGGAATGCTGGAAGCGAGCAGCTTCGCTCATCTAATCGTGAGGCGTGGAAACCCACTGAAAATGGAAACCTCGTCGGTTTTCGAGTTGCAAGGGCGCTCAGCCCCGACCCTTCCGTCATCGCCACTATCAAGCAACAGGTTGAGATCGGACTTAGCGCCGCACGACAGGCGCTGGCTAATAGCGGCCTCTCGATGCCGTAACGGGCCGGGCCTCGGATCGTGTCCCGAGGCGTGGTGTAGCTGGATCGAGGCGGACACCGGGATTTCCGGCTTTGGCCGGAATGGTCAGGCGGTCACGGCGGACAGTCTGACGATCGGATCATCGCTCAAAGGCGCGATGGTTGCCAGCGTCATGTAGCGACCGCGTTGCACGGCCCATTCATCGTTCGTCTCGAGCAGGATCGCGCCGACGAGCCGGGTGATGGCGTCCTCGTTCGGAAAGATGCCGACGACCTCGGTGCGGCGTTTGATCTCGCCATTCACCCGCTCGAGGCCATTCGTCGAATAGATCTTCTGCCAATGGTCCTTGGGAAAGGTCATATAGGCGAGCACGTCCTGTTCCGCCTCGTCCATGAGAAGGGCGAGCTTTGGCAAGGTGGGCCGGAGCTGATCGGCGACCTTGCGCCACTGTGCTTTGGCGGCGTCGGCGTCGTCCTGCGCGAAAGCCGTGGCGATGAAGGCGGAAACAACCCGGCGGCCGCTCTTGCCGGCATGGGCGAGCGCGTTGCGCATGAAGTGCACCCGGCAACGCTGCCAGCCGGCGTGCATCAGCGTGACGCAGCGCCGACATCATATGCGCGGCCTTTCGGTCGTTGAACGCGTCGAAGCTGCCGCGCAGCGTTTTTCCATCGACGGCGATCGCCGTCAGCCCCTCTACGGCAGGCGGTGCCGGCATGCTCGCGGCATGACGTCGAAACGCTGTCTCCAACGCTGCCGGATCGACGCCTTGCAGGATCAGCCGCAGACCGGTGTAGGAGGGCGTGTAGGGCAGCTTCAGGCCGAACGCGTCGTTCAATCGCAGACGATGCGCGCGAATGAACTCATGCAACTGCCGATAGGAATTGGCGCCGCCGACCATGGCGATGATCGCGTAGAGCAGCACTGTCGAAAGATCGAACCGCTTGCCTTCTCGGCGACGATGATCCGGAATGTCCCGCAAAATCTCCAGCAACGAAACCTGCATGCGACAACCTCCGATTCGGGTTGTCGCCTATAGATTCACACATCCGCCGCGACGGGAATCGCCCGTCCGCTATAAAGTATAGAGAACTGAACGGCCCTGCTGGATCACCGCCGTCAGCGCCTTCTCGGCCACGCGGCGAGCTTCGAGGAAGCAGGGAAAATAGGTTCCCTTGCGGAGCTTTGGGATGCGCAGCTCCACCGTTCCGGCGCGCGTCTCCCAGTCGCGATCGCGATAACCATTGCGCTGGGCCAGTCGATCGGGCGAGCGCTCGCCGAGCGCGGCGCCGGTCTTGGCGCCGACCTCCAGCTCCATCAGCCGCTCGGCGGCGAAACCGATCATCTCGCGAAGGAAATCCGCGTCGGGGGAATTTTCCAGAAGCGCCCGTAGGCTCATCATCTCGTCGGTCATCGGTGGGTTCCTCGGTTGCGTTGAGATTCGCAAACCGACCCTAACCGGAGAATCGCCGGTGGCCGCCGCAAGCCGCTCGCTCGCTACCGCGCTGTGAAAAGCGCGCGTCGCGAGCGGTTTGCTCCCGAACTGCTACACCATCAGAGGGGACACGACCCCGATAGAAGCGCCGAGCAGAGTAGTCGCCGAGAAAATCACCTTGCAAAAGCGGGAGCATCCACACACGCCCCGCCGCGAGCTGTTCCGCAGACCTGAAAGCTGCGCTTTGCCAAATCGATCGCCAAGACCTGGACTTCCACCATAATGACATCCTTCGTCGCGCCCCCTTCCGGGCGCCCTCCGACATCATACGACGCCGGCCGAAGGGGGCATCCACCCCATCAGTTCAGATTATGTCCCGCTCTCGCCGTTTGCCCCAGAACCCATGCTGAAGCCGATGCCGCTATCATACTCGCT
>NZ_KB900627.1:840746-842783 GCF_000379125.1 Methylosinus sp. LW4
CCGGAGCCGCTGAACGGCAGGTAGCCGAGCTCATCGAGGATGACGAGATCGGAATGAACGAGCCGCGCCGCGACTTGGCCGTATCCCTTCGGCGGCGGCCGCCTGGCGTTGATTGCGGTTTTTGAGATAGCTGCCTGACAGGTGGCGCGACGATCGTGTCCGCTTCTATTACAAGTGGACACTATCGCCGATGTCGCGCATCGATGACGATCCTCCGGCTTTCCGGCGCCGGCGCCGATCATGGTCTCTCGAAGAGAAGCGCCGGATTGTCGACGAGAGCCTCGAGGATGGAGCTTCGATCGCCGAGGTCGCACGGCGGCACGATCTCAACACCAACCAACTCTTCACCTGGCGTCGGCAGTTCGGCGTCGAGGCAACCGCGCCGCAGGAACTCGCGCCGATCCTGCCCGTGACGATCACTCCGGACACGACGACGGAATGTTCCCCTCCAGGGCCGACCGGCCAGATGGAGATCGTGCTCGCCGAGGGGGACCGAATCCTCGTGTGGTCCGATGTCGAGACAGCCGCGCTGTCGCGGGTCGTGAAGGCGCTGCGGCGATGATCCCGCTGCCGGCGGGCTGCCGGGTCTGGATTGCGACCGGCCATACCGACATGCGGCGCGGCATGCAGGGGCTGGCGCTTCAGGTGCAGGAGCAGTTGAAGCGCAACCCGCATGCGGGCGACCTTTACATTTTCCGCGGGCGCCGCGGCGATCTGGCGAAAATCCTCTGGCACGACGGGGTCGGCCTGTCGCTCTACGCCAAGCGGCTCGACCGCGGAAAGTTCATCTGGCCTTCGGCGAACGCGGGCGCCGTGTCGATCTCGGCCGGGCAGATGGCCTATATGCTCGAGGGGATCGATTGGCGGAATCCGCAACGCGCCTGGAGGCCGCAAAGCGCCGGGTGAGGCCGAAAAAGCTGGGGTCGGCTGCATTTTGGGGCGCCACAAATCGCGCGTTTTGTGATTCACTTCGCCTCATGGACGCTGCCGCCCGAGCCCTTCTCGACGAAAACGCCGTGCTGAAAGCGCAACTCGCCGTCGTGCTCGCCAAGGCGTCGGAAGACATGGCGCTGATCGCCGCGCAAAAGCTCCAGATCGCCAAATTGCAGCGGCAGATCTATGGGCAGAAGTCGGAGCGCTCGGCTCGGCTGCTCGATCAGTTGTCGCTAGAGCTCGAAGAGCTGGAAGCGAACGCGGCGGAAGACGAGCTCGCCGCGGAGCACGCCGTCGCCAGGACGACCACGGTCGCCGGCTTCGAGCGCAGGCGGCCGGAGCGCAACACCTTTCCCGACCATCTGCCGCGCGAGCGCGTGGTGATCGAGGCGCCGAAGGCCTGCGCCTGCTGCGGCGGTTCGCGCCTGCGCAAGCTCGGCGAGGATGTGACGCGGACGCTGGAGACGACGCCACGCCAGTGGAAGGTCATCGAGACCGTGCGGGAGAAGTTCACCTGCCGGGACTGCGAGAAGATCACCCAGGCGCCGGCGCCGTTCCATGTCGTCGCGCGCGGCTGGGCGGGGCCGAGCCTACTGGCGATGATCGCCTTCGAGAAGTTCGGCCAGCATCAACCGCTGAACCGTCAGGCCGAGCGCTATGCGCTGGAAGGCGCGCCGATCGCCTTGTCGACCATGGCCGACGCCGTCGGCTCCATCTGCGCCGCACTCGATCCGCTGCGGCGTCTCGTCGAGGCGCATGTCCTCGCAGCCGAGCGGCTGCACGGGGACGACACCACGGTTCCCGTGCTGGCCAAGGGCAAGACCGACACAGGCCGCTGCTGGGTCTATGTGCGCGACGACGCGCCCTTCGGCGCCGCCGGGCCGCCGGCGGCGATGTTCTATTACTCGCGCGATCGGCGCGGCGAACGGGAGTGTCAGGAATTTCGTGTGTGGGCGGGCATGATGGAGAAGAAGGAGATCTCCCATGGCCCGACGCAAAGAGCCCCGCATCCCTGACGCGCTTCTGGACCAGTTGCTGGCCGGCGCCGATCCCAAGACGGCCTTCGACCCGAACGGCCTGCTCGACGATCTGAAGAAGGCGTTG
>NZ_KB900628.1:0-1654 GCF_000379125.1 Methylosinus sp. LW4
CGCGGACCTGCGTCGAGGTCAGATCAGTGACCTGCGTGGTGGAGAGGTTCGACAGAGCGGTGGTGGTGAGCTTGCCCAGCTGCGTTGCGGTGAGGCCGGCGAGCTGCGTCGAGGTGAAGGCCTGCACTTCGGTGGAGGTCAGCGCGCCGAAGGCGGTGGCGGAGAGCGATCCGATCTGCGCGGCGGAGAGATTGCCGACCTGGGTCGTGGAGAGATTGCCGGTGACGGTTGCGTCGAGCGCGCCGATCTGGCTGGTCGAGAAGTCCGCCGTATCGATGGCGTCGAGATAGCTCGCCGACAATCCGCCGATCTGCGTTGCGGTGAGGCCGCGGACCTGCGTCGAGGTCAGATCAGTGACCTGCGTGGTGGAGAGGTTCGACAGAGCGGTGGTGGTGAGCTTGCCGATCTGCGTTGCGGTGAGGCCGGCGAGCTGGGTGGAGGTGAAGGCCTGCACCTCGGTGGAGGTCAGCGCGCCGAATGCGGTGGCGGAGAGCGATCCGATCTGGGCGGCGGAGAGATTGCCGACCTGGGTCGTCGAGAGATTGCCGGTGACGGTGGCGTCGAGCGCGCCGATCTGGCTGGTCGAGAAGTCCGCTGTATCGATGGCGTCGAGATAGGAGGCGGAGAGTCCGCCGATCTGCGTTGCAGTGAGGCCACGGACCTGCGTCGAGGTCAGGTCGGTGACCTGCGTGGTGGAGAGGTTCGACAGCGCTGTGGTGGTGAGCTTGCCGATCTGCGTTGCAGTGAGGCCGGCGAGCTGGGTGGAGGTGAAGGCCTGCACTTCGGTCGAGGTCAGCGCGCCGAAGGCGGTGGCGGAGAGCGATCCGATCTGAGCGGCGGAGAGATTGCTGACCTGGGTCGTCGAGAGATTGCCGGTGACGGTTGCGTCGAGCGCGCCGATCTGGCTGGTCGAGAAGTCGCCAGCGTCGATGGCGTCGAGATAGCTCGCCGACAGGCCGCCGATCTGTGTGGCGGTGAGGCCGCGGACCTGCGTCGAGGTCAGGTCGGTGACCTGCGTCGTGGAGAGGTTCGAGATTGCCGTGGTGGTGAGCTTGCCCAGCTGCGTTGCGGTGAGGCCGGCGAGCTGAGTGGAGGTGAAGGCCTGCACCTCGGTCGATGTCAGCGCGCCGAAGGCGGTGGCGGAGAGCGATCCGATCTGCGCCGCGGAGAGATTGCCGACCTGGGTCGTGGAGAGATTTCCGGTGACGGTGGCGTCGAGCGCGCCGATCTGGCTGGTCGAGAAGTCCCCGGCGTCGATAGCGTCGAGATAGGAGGCGGACAGGCCGCCGATCTGCGTCGCCGTGAGGCCGCGGACCTGCGTCGAGGTCAGATCAGTGACCTGCGTGGTGGAGAGGTTGGACAGCGCGGTGGTGGTGAGCTTGCCGATCTGCGTCGCGGTGAGGCCGGCGAGCTGGGTGGAGGTGAAGGCCTGCACTTCGGTGGAGGTCAGCGCGCCGAATGCGGTGGCGGAGAGCGATCCGATCTGAGCGGCGGAGAGATTGCCGACCTGGGTCGTGGAGAGATTGCCGGTGACGGTCGCGTCGAGCGCGCCGATCTGGCTGGTGGAGAAGTCCCCGGCGTCGATGGCGTCGAGATAGCTCGCCGACAGGCCGCCGATCTGCGTTGCGGTGAGGCCGCGGACCTGCGTCGAGGT
>NZ_KB900628.1:1754-2170 GCF_000379125.1 Methylosinus sp. LW4
GCGAGCTGCGTCGAGGTGAAGGCCTGCACTTCGGTGGAGGTCAGCGCGCCGAAGGCGGTGGCGGAGAGCGATCCGATCTGAGCGGCGGAGAGATTGCCGACCTGCGTGGTGGAGAGATTGCCTGTGACGGTAGCGTCGAGCGCGCCGATCTGGGAGGTCGAGAAGTCCGCCGTATCGATAGCGTCGAGATAGGAGGCGGAGAGGCCGCCGATCTGCGTTGCGGTGAGGCCGCGGACCTGCGTCGAGGTCAGATCAGAGACCTGCGTGGTGGAGAGGTTGGAGAGCGCCGTCGTCGTCAGCTTGCCCAGCTGCGTGGCCGTGAGGCCGGCGAGCTGGGTGGAGGTGAAGGCCTGCACCTCGGTCGATGTCAGCGCGCCGAAGGCGGTGGCGGAGAGCGATCCGATCTGCGCCGCGGA